>NZ_JASCPM010000008.1:0-156713 GCF_029960215.1 Pseudomonas sp. PS01301
GCGCAAGCCGCGTAGCTTTTTGATTTGCCTTTGAAAAGCAAGATCAAAAGCTACGCGGCTTGCGCCGCTGCTACAGGGGACCGGGTGTGTGGGAGGACACACCGGTCTGGGGGGGGTGCGGTGCTTAGGCGACGCCTTCCTTTTCAGCCAGGAAGAACCAGGTTTCCAGGACCGAGTCCGGGTTCAGCGAAACGCTTTCGATGCCCTGCTCCATCAGCCACTTGGCCAGGTCGGGGTGATCGGATGGCCCCTGGCCGCAGATGCCGATGTACTTGCCGGCCTTGTTGCACGCCTGGATGGCGTTGGCCAGAAGCTTCTTGACTGCCGGGTTACGCTCGTCGAACAGGTGGGCGATGATCCCCGAGTCGCGGTCCAGGCCCAGGGTCAGCTGGGTCAGGTCGTTGGAGCCGATCGAGAAGCCGTCGAAGAACTCGAGAAATTCGTCCGCCAGGATCGCATTGGACGGCAGCTCGCACATCATGATGATGCGCAGGCCGTTGTCGCCACGGGCCAGGCCGTTCTCGGCGAGCAGGTCGATCACCTGCGACGCTTCGCCCAGGGTGCGCACGAACGGCACCATGATCTCGACGTTGGTCAGCCCCATTTCGTTGCGCACCCGCTTCATTGCCCGGCATTCGAGCTCGAAGCAGTCGCGGAACGACTCACTGATGTAGCGCGACGCCCCGCGGAAGCCCAGCATCGGGTTTTCTTCTTCGGGTTCGTAGAGCTTGCCGCCGATGAGGTTGGCGTATTCGTTGGACTTGAAGTCGGACAGCCGAACGATGACCTTTTTCGGCCAGAACGCCGCTGCCAGGGTGCTGATGCCCTCGACCAGCTTGTCGACGTAGAAACTCACCGGGTCGCTGTAGCCGGCCACGCGCTTGTCCACGCTGTCCTTGATTTCCGGGGTCAGGGTGTCGTAGTTCAGCAGCGCCTTGGGGTGCACGCCAATCATGCGGTTGATGATGAACTCCAGGCGCGCCAGGCCGACACCGGCGTTGGGCAGCTGGGCGAAATCGAAGGCGCGATCCGGGTTGCCGACGTTCATCATGATCTTGAACGGCAGCTCGGGCATGGCATCGACCGAATTCTGCTTGATGTCGAAGCCCAGCTCGCCCTCGAAGATGTAACCGGTGTCGCCTTCGGCACAGGAAACCGTCACGCCCTGACCGTCCTTGAGCAACTGGGTGGCATTGCCGCAGCCCACAACGGCAGGAATGCCCAGTTCACGGGCGATGATCGCCGCGTGGCAGGTGCGTCCGCCGCGGTTGGTGACGATGGCGCTCGCGCGCTTCATCACCGGTTCCCAGTCCGGGTCGGTCATGTCAGAAACCAGCACGTCGCCGGCCTGGACCTTGTCCATCTCGGATACGTCGTGAATGATGCGCACCTTGCCGGCGCCGATGCGCTGGCCGATGGCCCGGCCTTCGACCAGCACGGTGCCCTTTTCCTTGAGCAGGTAACGTTCCATGACATTGGCGCTGGAGCGGCTCTTGACCGTTTCGGGGCGCGCCTGAACGATGTACAGCTGACCGTCGTCACCGTCCTGGGCCCACTCGATGTCCATCGGGCGGCCGTAGTGCTTCTCGATGATCATCGCCTGCTTGGCCAGCTCGCTGACCTGCGCATCGGTCAGGCAGAAGCGCGCGCGTTCGGCCTTGTCGACGTCCACTACCTTGACCGAGCGACCGGCGCGGGCTTCGTCGCCGTAGACCATCTTGATCGCCTTGCTGCCCAGGTTGCGCCGCAGGATGGCCGGGCGACCGGCTTCCAGGGTGTTCTTGTGCACATAGAATTCGTCGGGGTTGACCGCGCCCTGCACCACGGTTTCACCCAGGCCGTAGGCGCCGGTGATGAACACCACGTCGCGAAAGCCGGACTCGGTGTCCAAGGTGAACATCACCCCCGCAGTACCGGTTTCCGAACGGACCATGCGCTGCACACCGGCCGACAGGGCGACCAGCTTGTGGTCGAAGCCCTGGTGCACGCGGTAGGCAATGGCACGATCGTTGAACAGCGAGGCAAAGACTTCCTTGGCCGCACGGATGACGTTGTCGACGCCGCGGATGTTGAGGAAGGTTTCCTGCTGGCCGGCAAAGGAAGCATCGGGCAGGTCTTCGGCGGTGGCCGAGGAGCGCACGGCCACGGCGATGTCCGGATTGCCCTTGGAAAGTTCGGCGAAGGCGATGCGGATCTCTTCGTTGAGGCGCTCGGGAAATTCGGCTTCCATGACCCACTGGCGAATCTGCGCACCGGTACGCGCCAGGGCATTGACGTCGTCCACGTCCAGCGCATCGAGGGCGGCGTGGATCTGTTCGTTCAGGCCGCTGAGCTCGAGGAAGTCGCGATAGGCCTGGGCAGTGGTGGCAAAGCCGCCGGGGACCGACACGCCGGCACCGGCCAGGTTGCTGATCATCTCGCCCAGGGACGCGTTCTTGCCCCCCACGTGTTCCACATCATTATTACCAAGCTTATCGAGGGAAACTACGTACTCTACCAAGGTGATCTCTCCACTGACTGGGTTGGAAAAGCTCGGGTGCCCGGCGCGAATGAACGCACACGGGGGCTGTGGCCGCAGCCCTGGAAATGAACGAGAATGCCTGGCAATGCTGGCCATCAATCGGGCCTATCATATCCAAGAATCGTCAGTTGCTTAAGGGCCGGGGCGTACAATGAAACGATCTGCATTCTTCATCTCCGACGGTACCGGCATTACCGCCGAAACGCTGGGGCAAAGTCTACTGGCGCAGTTCGAAAACATTACCTTCAGCAAGTTCACGCGGCCCTATATCGACAGCGTGGACAAGGCTCGGGCCATGGTACAGCAAATCAATAACTGCGCTGACAAGGACGGCGTACGGCCAATCATCTTCGACACCATCGTCAATCAAGACATCCGCGAGATCCTGGCGACCTCCAACGGTTTCATGATCGATATTTTCTCGACCTTCCTGGCGCCGCTGGAAATGGAGCTCAGCGCCCATTCCTCGTATTCGGTCGGCAAGTCTCACTCCATCGCCCACAACGCCAACTACATGGAGCGCATCGAGGCGGTCAACTTCGCCCTGGACAACGACGACGGTGCCAGGACCCACTACTACGACAAGGCCGACCTGATCCTGGTGGGCGTTTCGCGCTGTGGCAAAACCCCGACCTGCCTGTACATGGCCATGCAGTTCGGCATCCGTGCCGCCAACTACCCATTGACCGAGGACGACATGGAGCGCCTGCAGTTGCCGCCCGCGCTCAAGGCTCACCAGCACAAGCTGTTCGGCCTGACCATCGACCCCGACCGGTTGACCGCGATCCGTCACGAGCGCAAGCCGAACAGTCGCTACGCCAGCTTTGCCCAGTGCGAATTCGAGGTGCGCGAGGTGGAAGGCCTGTTTCGCCGGGAGAACATTCCCAACATCAATTCCACGCATTTTTCGGTGGAGGAAATCTCCGCGAAGATCCTCGTCGAAAAAGGCGTCGAACGGCGCTTCAAGTAGCTATCGCCAGGCGCACCGGGCAGGCGCTCGGCGAACTTTCGGATCGATCCAGACTCCAAGGCCTCGCCTGGCGGTGCCTGCGCTGGCGGCATGAAAGCACCGTGCTAGAATGCAGCGCTCCCTTCCTGTTACCCGCGGAACGTTTTCGCGGTGTCCGATTCGGTATTCATAATTTCAATTCATGACTCTCAAGCCCCTCTCCCGCCTGCTCAGCCTCCTCTTCATTCCGGGCCTGAGCCTGGCCGCCGAAAAGACCACCTACGGCTTGAACGAATACGCACAACTGACCGACATCGACCTGCGGGTCGCGGCCAAGCTCGACACCGGCGCGCTGACCGCCTCGCTCAGCGCCCGTGACATCAAGCGCTTCAAGCGCAACGGGCAATCCTGGGTGCGTTTCTATCTGGCCATCGACAACGCCCATTCCCACCCCATCGAACGGCCGCTGGTGCGCATGAGCTCCATCAAGCGCCGTGCCGATGACTGCGAATGCAGCGCCCAGGAACGCAAGACTCACACCCAGCGACCGGTGATCGAACTCGACGTGTGCATGGGCCACACCCAGCGACGCATCGAGGTCAACCTGACCGACCGCACCGCATTCGACTACCCGCTGCTGATCGGCTCCGATGCGCTGACCCGCTTCGATGCGCTGGTCGACCCCAGCCGCAAACACGCTGCCGGCAAACCCGCCTGCGCCACTGTCGCCAAAATCGCAGAGTAATTTCAATGCGCGCGCTAACCCTGCACCTGAAGATCCTGATCACCGCGCTGGTGGCTCTGGGCATCGCCATCACGGCCTATCAGATTCTGGTCCTCGGCATTCCGGTAACCGAAGACGAAACCGACGACCTGTGGAACATCGATGCCAAGGTCGAGTTCGTCGCCAGCGCCAAGGACCCGGTGAAGGTGCAGATGTTCGTGCCGCCACTGAGCCGGGACTACGTGAGCCTCAACGAGAGCTTCATCTCCAACAACTACGGGGTCAGCGTCAATCGCCTGGACGGCAACCGCAAGGTGACCTGGTCGGCCCGCCGCGCCTCGGGCAACCAGACACTGTATTACCGCCTGGTGCTGACCAAGCGCTACAGCGGTGAAAAGCCCAAGGTCAAGGGGCCCATCTTCCGCGACAGCCTGGCCGTGGAAGGCCCGGAGAAGATCGCCGCCGAGGCATTGCTCGCCCCCATCCGCCAGCATTCGGCGGACGTCGAAACCTTCGTCGGCGAAACCATCAAGCGGGTCAACAACCTGGCCGACGACAACGTCAAGCTGCTGCTGGCCGGCGACACCTCGACCCTGCACAAGGCGCGGATCGTCGACCTGCTGCTGTCCATCGCCCACGTGCCGATGGAGAAGGTCCACACCGTGCGCCTGCTGGCCGATCAGGCGCAGACGCCGGAACTGTGGCTGCGCAGCTTCAACGGCAGCGACTGGCTGTACTTCAACCCTGATACCGGCGAACAGGGCCTGCCCGAGGATCGCCTGCTGTGGTGGACGGGCGACGAGAACCTGGTCAGCGTGGAGGGCGGACGCAAGGCGACCGTGACCTTCACCATGAACAACAGCGAGATGAACGCCATTCGCCTGGCCAAGCTGACCGACGAAAACACCGACGCCGACTTTCTCGAATACAGCCTCTACGGCCTGCCGCTGCAGACCCAGCAGACCTTCATGATCATGGTGATGATCCCGATCGGCGTGCTGGTCATCCTGATCCTGCGCAACCTGATCGGCATCCAGACCCTGGGCACCTTCACCCCGGTGCTGATCGCCCTGGCGTTCCGCGAAACCCAACTGGGGTTCGGCATCATCCTGTTCACCGTGATCACCGCCCTGGGGCTGTCGCTGCGCTCGTATCTGGAACACCTGAAGTTGCAGATGCTGCCCAGGCTGTCCGTGGTGCTCACCTTCGTCGTGGTGCTGATTGCCGCCATCAGCCTGTTCAGCCACAAGCTGGGCCTGGAGCGCGGGCTGTCGGTGGCGCTGTTCCCGATGGTGATCCTGACCATGACCATCGAGCGCCTGTCGATCACCTGGGAAGAACGCGGCAGCGGGCACGCCCTGAAGGTCGCCGTGGGCACGCTGTTCGCCGCGTCCCTTGCGCACATCCTGATGAGCGTTCCGGAACTGGTGTACTTCGTGTTCACCTTCCCGGCGATCCTGTTGATTCTGGTCGGTTTCATGCTCGCCATGGGCCGCTACCGGGGCTACCGCCTGACCGAACTGGTCCGTTTCAAGGCATTCCTCAAGCAGGCCGATTCCTGATGTTCGGTTTGTGGAAGACCTGGAAGGCGCTGGAGGCCCGCGGCATCATGGGCATCAACCGGCGCAACGCCGACTATGTGCTCAAGTACAACCGGCGCAGCCTGTACCCCATCGTCGATGACAAGATCATCACCAAGGAGCGCGCCATCGCCGCAGGCATTCACGTGCCTGAGATGTTCGGGGTCATTTCCACGGAAAAACAGATCGACCGTCTGGACGAGATCATCGGTGGGCGTAGTGACTTCGTGGTCAAGCCCGCCCAAGGGGCCGGCGGTGACGGCATCCTGGTGGTCGCCGACCGCTTCGAGGAGCGCTTTCGCACCGTGTCGGGCAAGATCATCAGCCGCTCCGACATCGAGCACCAGATCTCCAGCATTCTCACCGGCCTGTATTCACTGGGTGGGCACCGCGATCGCGCGCTGATCGAATACCGGGTGATTCCCGACCAGATCTTCAAGAGCATCAGCTACGAAGGCGTGCCGGACATCCGCATCATCGTGCTCATGGGCTACCCGGTCATGGCCATGCTGCGCCTGCCGACCCGGCAATCGGGCGGCAAGGCCAACCTGCACCAGGGTGCCATCGGCGTGGGCGTCGATCTGGCCACCGGGGTGACCCTGCGCGGTACCTGGCTCAACAACATCATCAGCAAGCACCCCGACACCACCAACGCGGTGGACGGTGTGCAACTGCCCAACTGGGACGGTTTCATGCGTCTGGCGGCGGGCTGCTACGAGCTCTGCGGGCTGGGCTACATCGGCGTCGATATGGTTCTGGACCAGGAAAAAGGCCCGCTGATCCTGGAGCTCAACGCCCGCCCCGGGCTGAATATCCAGATCGCCAACGATTGCGGCCTGACCCTGCGCACCCAGGCCGTGGAAAAACACCTGGAAGAACTGGCCGCCGAAGGCCTCGTCGAAACCGTGGAAGAACGCACGCGGTTCGTCCAGGCGCTGTTCGGTCACGTGCCTGCCGTGACGAGCTGAGACCAGACGCCACACCGCCCGCACACGAGCGGCCGGGTGCATTACAATCCCAGCCCCGCCACTGGCCACCGATCTATCATGCCGACCTGCTTGCTCCACGCCCTGCCCTACCTGGCCGATCCGGCGCCCTATTTCGCTGTGGTCCGCCATGCCCCCGGCGCGGTACTGCTCGACAGTGCGCAGCCGATTGCCCAACGCGGCCGCTTCGACCTGATCAGCGCCTGGCCCCTGCAGACGCTCAGCGTTCAAGCCGATGAATCCGGCCAGCAGTATCTGCACCGTGCGCGCCAGGCATTGGCCGGATTGGGTCAGGCGCAATTGCCCGATGGCTGCGAACTACCGTTCGCCGGCGGCCTGATCGGCTACCTGAGCTACGATTTCGGCCGCCGGCTGGAGAACCTGCCAGACCCCAACCACGACGATCTCGACCTGCCGCATGCCAGCCTCGGCCTGTATGGCTGGGCCCTGATCAGCGACCATCAACGGCAGACCAGCCACCTGATGTTCCATCCCGCGCTGCAGGCCTGCGAACGGCAACGCCTGATCGACCTGTTCGGCCAACCGGCCCGAGACCAGGCGCAGCCCTTCAGCCTGCAGTCGCCGATGACGCCGGACCAGACCCCGGAGCAGTATCGACTGGCATTCGAGACGGTGCAGGCCTACATCCAGGCGGGCGATTGCTATCAGGTCAACCTTACCCAGCGCTTTCGCGCGGCCTGCGCCGGGGATCCCTGGACCGCCTATCAGGCAGTACGCGCCGCCTGCTCCACGCCGTTTTCCGGCTATCTGCAACTGAGCACCGGCGCGGCTCTGTTGAGCTTCTCCCCGGAGCGCTTCATCAAGGTCACGGCTGGCCAGGTGGAAACCCGGCCGATCAAGGGCACCCGCCCGCGCAGCCTCGACCCTGAAGAGGATGCACGCCATGGCCGCGAACTGCTGGCCAGTGCCAAGGACCGCTCGGAGAACCTGATGATCGTCGACTTGCTGCGCAACGATCTGGGACGCACCTGCCGGATCGGCTCGGTACGGGTGCCGCAGCTGTTCGCCCTGGAAAGCTACCCGAACGTGCATCATCTGGTCAGCGCCGTCACCGGTGAGCTGGCAGCGGACAGGGACTGCCTGGACCTGATCGCAGGCAGCTTTCCCGGTGGTTCGATCACCGGCGCACCGAAGATACGCGCCATGCAGATCATCGATGAAGTGGAACCGACCCAGCGTGCGATCTACTGCGGCTCGTTGCTGTACCTGGATGTGCGCGGCGAAATGGACAGCTCGATCACTATCCGTACGCTGCTGATCAAGGACGAACAGGTCTGCTGCTGGGGCGGCGGCGCGATCGTGGCCGACTCCCAGTGGCAAGCCGAATACGAAGAATCGATCTTCAAGGTCAAGGTCTTGCTGGACACCCTGGCCGGGCTCTGATCCCGGCCATGCCGCTGGGTGTTTTTTGTTACCATGGCGCCATATAGAGCGCCCAGCGCCACTTTGACCAGGAAGCCGCCTGATGAGCCAGCCCTTCGATGTCGCCGAAATGGCAACGACCTACGCCAACAAGTCCCCCCAGGACATTCTCAAGCTTGCCTTCGCCCACTTCGGCGACGACCTCTGGATTTCCTTCAGCGGCGCCGAAGACGTGGTGCTGGTGGACATGGCCTGGAAACTGAACAAGAACGTCAAGGTGTTCAGCCTGGACACCGGTCGCCTGCACCCGGAAACCTACCGGTTCATCGAACAGGTGCGCGAGCACTACAAGATCACCATCGAACTGGTCTCACCGGACAATGCGTTGCTGGATCCTTTCGTCAAGGAAAAGGGCCTGTTCAGCTTCTATCGCGACGGCCACGGCGAGTGCTGCGGCATCCGCAAGATCGAGCCGTTGCGGCGCAAGCTCTCGACCGTCAGCGCCTGGGCCACCGGCCAGCGGCGCGACCAGAGTCCCGGCACACGCAGCCAGGTCGCGGCAGTTGAAGTGGACGGCGCGTTCTCGACGCCCGAGCGCACGCTGTACAAGTTCAACCCCCTGGCGCAGATGAGCAGTGAAGAAGTGTGGGGTTACATCCGCATGCTGGAACTGCCCTACAACAGCCTGCACGAGCGCGGCTTCATCAGCATTGGCTGCGAGCCGTGCACGCGGTCGGTCCTGCCCAACCAGCACGAGCGCGAGGGGCGCTGGTGGTGGGAGGAAGCCACGCAGAAGGAATGCGGACTGCACGCAGGCAATCTGATCAGCAAGGCCTGAACCTCACAGGTACGGGCCTGTCAGGTGCAGGCCCGCAGCGTGATCAATGCTCAGGCAGCTCGACGCCTTCGAACAGGGCTTCGAGCTCCTGCTTGTTGTGGCACTGGATGGCCTTGGCCATGACCTCGCGGGTGAGGTGCGGCGCGAATTTCTCGATGAAGTCGCACATGAAGCCGCGCAGGAAGGTGCCACGGCGGAAGCCGATACGGGTCACGCTGGATTCGAACAGATGGTCGGCGTCGAGCACCACCAGGTCATTGTCGAGCTTGGGATCGACGGCCATCTTGGCCACGATACCCACGCCCAGCCCCAGACGCACGTAGGTTTTGATCACGTCGGCATCGGCCGCCGTGAACACCACTTTGGGCGCCAGGCCGCGGCGCGAGAACGCTTCATCCAGCTTGGAACGGCCGGTGAAACCGAATACGTAGGTGACGATCGGGTATTCGGCGAGCGCTTCCAGGGTCAACTTCGGAACCTTGGTCAGGGGATGCCCCTGGGGCACCGCGATGCAGCGGTTCCAGCGGTAGCACGGCATCATGATCAGGTCACCGAACGAATCCAGGCCTTCGGTGGCGATGGCGAAGTCGACGGTACCGTCGGCAGCCATTTCGGCGATCTGCATCGGTGAGCCCTGGTGCATGTGCAAGGCAACGTCCGGGTACTGCTTGATGAAGCTGCTGATCACCGTTGGCAGGGCATAGCGCGCCTGGGTGTGGGTGGTGGCGATGGACAGCGTGCCCTTCTTCTCGTTGGAGAATTCCTGGGCGATCTGCTTGATGCTTTCCACCTTGCGCAGGATTTCACCGGCGGTGGTGATGATGCGCTCACCTGCCGGCGTGACGCGGGTCAGGTGCTTGCCGCTGCGTGCGAAGACTTCAACACCCAGTTCGTCTTCCAGCAGGCGGATCTGCTTGCTGATACCCGGCTGTGAGGTATACAGGCTTTGCGCCGTGGCGGAGACGTTGAGGTCATGGTGCGCTACCTCCCAGATGTAGCGCAGTTGCTGAAGCTTCATATGAATCCCTCACACAGGAAAACCGCCAGTCGTCGGCGAAGGGTTATAACTATATTAAAGGTCCAGGCAATAAATCTAGAACTTTTCATTAAATTTGTAGGAAAAATAACCAGCTTGTCGTCTAGCTCTTCAGACGGCTGCGTTGCTCGGTGAGGGGTACCAGATAGACCGGCGCCGGGGACAGCTGCAACACGCGGGTAGCCGTGCGGCCCAGTGAAACATCGACGGTGGCCACCTGACTGTGGCTGCCCAGCACCAGCAGGTCCACTTTCAGGCGCTGGGCCTGATCGAGAATGACCTCGGCCGGATCACCCTGAAGCACCCGCACGGCACGGATCAGGGCGAGGTCTGGCTCGTCGTCGCCCAGATCGCTGCGCAGGCTCTGCAGCACCTTCGTTTCAATCCCCGCCATCACCGCGCTCAAGCCGTGGTTGTGCAGGCGATCCAGGGTGGACTCGTCCAGATAGCTCTGCAGCACCGATTCGGCGATCAGGCCCATGGGCTCGACGGCATGGATGACATACAGCTGCGCATTGAAGCTGCGCGCCAGGGCGACGGCGTGCTGCATGACGAATGGGGCGTACACCCCCAGGTCAGTGGCGTATAGCATGGAGCGGATCATGCGACCTCCGAAGTGGCCAAGGCGACAGGGCACACTTGAGCGTAGCAGCGCCGTTCGCAGTGCACCGGTCGTCGGCACAGCGATGGCACAAATCCGTTGTCTGCATGCGCTCTAACGCGCTAAGGTTCGACTCCCCCGCCGCTCATAATCATGCTGTGCCTCGCCGTGCGGGGTTCGCTGGCGGCCGGCACCCGTGACCTGACGAGTAACACGATGGCTGACCTACCGATCGACGACCTTAACGTCGCCTCCAATGAAACCCTCATCACGCCTGCCCAGCTGAAGCGGGAAATTCCGCTCAGCGCCGCTGCGCACAAAACTGTCGCTGCCGGCCGTGAAGTGGTGCGCGATATCCTCGATGGCCGCGATCATCGCCTGTTCGTGGTCATCGGCCCCTGCTCGATCCACGACATCGATGCGGCGCACGAGTATGCCCGGCGCCTGAAGGCGCTGGCCGCCGAAGTCTCGGACACCCTGTACCTGGTGATGCGCGTGTACTTCGAGAAGCCGCGCACCACGGTCGGCTGGAAAGGCCTGATCAACGATCCGTACCTGGATGACTCGTTCAAGATCCAGGATGGCCTGCACATCGGTCGGCAATTGCTGCTGGACCTGGCCGAGATGGGCCTGCCTACCGCCACCGAAGCCCTTGACCCGATCTCGCCGCAGTACCTGCAGGACCTGATCAGCTGGTCGGCCATCGGCGCGCGCACCACCGAATCCCAGACCCACCGCGAAATGGCTTCGGGCCTGTCTTCGGCCGTGGGCTTCAAGAACGGTACCGATGGTGGCCTGACCGTGGCCATCAACGCCCTGCAGTCGGTGTCCAACCCTCACCGCTTCCTGGGAATCAACCAGGAAGGTGGCGTCTCCATCGTCACCACCAAGGGCAATGCCTACGGCCACGTGGTTCTGCGTGGTGGCAATGGCAAGCCCAACTACGATTCGGTCAGCGTGGCGGTGTGCGAGCAAGCGCTGGAGAAGGCCGGCATCAAGGCCAACATCATGGTCGACTGCAGCCATGCCAACTCCAACAAGGACCCGGCGCTGCAACCTCTGGTGATGGAGAACGTGGCCAACCAGATTCTGGAAGGCAACCAGTCGATCATCGGCCTGATGGTGGAAAGCCATTTGAATTGGGGGAGCCAGTCGATACCCAAGGACCTGGGCGACCTGCAATACGGGGTGTCGGTCACCGACGCGTGCATCGACTGGGCCAGCACCGAAAAGACGCTGCGCAGCATGCACGCCAAACTCAAGGATGTATTGCCAAAGCGTACCCGCTGACCGCCAGTACCGGGTCAGTCGAGCCTTCGCTGCCCCGGTACCCGGGGCACAGCGTTACAGCTTTGCCGCACGACGCTGATGACGCTCCATGTAGCGTTCGACATACGAGCAGGACGGAATCACCGTATAGCCATGGCTTTCGGCGTAGTCCAGGGCCTGCTCGGTCAACGCTGCAGCGATCCCGCGCCCGCGCAGAGCGTTGGGGACAAAGGTGCGGTAGATGTCCAGGGTCTGTTTGCCCAGGTCCATGTACGTCAGGTACGCACGGTGGCCGTCGATGTTGGTTTCGAACTGGTGACCGGCCTGATCGTGGTGGATGGATAGCGCCTCGCTCATGGCAATTCCTCGCGGGTCTTGGATTTTGATCTCTACCTTACCGCTCTTTGTACGACTTAGAAACAGTTGTGCCGACTTGTGCTGTTTTTGTCATCAAGGCCGGGCGAAGCCTGCGCGTTCGACGTGATAAATATCGTCGTTCGGCTTACGTTTGGCTTAGTTGTCCCGCATCGTGCTAAATCAAGGGCCGCTTTCTAACCCTTCTCGATTGACCCGCAGAAGCGGACATGTAAATCCCGCCTTAGTTCATGTCTGCGACAACTAAACCGCGCACTTGCGATAACCCTCGACCCTTGCGCAAGCAGCGCTAGACCGCGCTTTGCGGGTTACGTTCCGCCACCCTGGGCACGCATGGATTTTTTTTCATCTCTTGCGTTGCGTCCGTTTACTTACTACAAGTAATGAGTACTATGTACGGCGGCCAGTTTCTCATTCATGAGAAATGGCTACTTAAAAGAATGTCCTTCGAAGGGGAACACAATGAACAACGCTCTGAAATTCTCTGCACTGGCCCTGGCCGCCGTTCTGGCTACCGGTTGCAGCAGCGCATCCAAAGAAACCGAAGCTCGTCTGACCGCTACCGAAGACGCCGCTGCACGTTCGCAAGCCCGTGCCGACGAAGCCTACCGCAAGGCTGACGAAGCACTGACCGCTGCTCAGAAAGCTCAGCAGACTGCCGACGAAGCCAACGAGCGCGCCCTGCGCATGCTCGACAAGGCCAGCCGCAAGTAACAGCTTTTCGAGGCTGTAAAAAAACCGACCCATTGGGTCGGTTTTTTTATGCCTGATGAAGACCGGGTTATGGCGCCGGCGCCGTGTCGGGTGCGCTGCTGATCATCGGCGCGCCGGAAACGGCGATCTCGACCGGCAGGCCGTCTTCGGCAGCGACCACATCGCGGACCACGTCCCAGTTCATCTTGATGTCCGGGGCGAAGTCCCTGCGGTTGAGCAAGGCGTTGATCACAGCGGTGTGCCTGTCCAAGGCCACCGGGTCACCCTTGTCGGTCAATTGCGCGTGGGCCTCGAGGTACACCTTGCCACCGCTCATACCGAACTTGTATGACTCGTTCATGATGCGCACGCCGGTGCCCACCGGCACCATGCTCGCCAACTCCAGCACGTTGTCGTTGTACATGCGGAAACAGCCATGACTGGTGCGCATGCCGATGCCGAACTGTTTGTTCGAGCCGTGAATCAGGTAGCCCGGCAGGCCGAGGGTGAACTTGAACGGCCCCAACGGATTGTCCGGACCGGCCGGGACGACGTTGGGCAACGGGTCGCCATCCGCAGCGTGCTCGGCCTTGATCGAGGCCGGCGGCGTCCAGGTCGGATTTGCGGTCTTGGCGATGACCTTGGTCTGCGCGATGGGCGACCCCCACCCTTCCCGGCCTATCCCCAGTGGATAGGTACGCACGACATTCTCGCCCTTGGGGTAATAGTAGAGGCGATATTCGGCCAGGTTGATGACGATGCCTTCGCGCGGGCCGGGGGGCAGAATGAAGCGGGTAGGCAGGACGATCTGCGTGCCGGCACCCGGCAGCCAGGGATCGACACCGGGGTTGGCCGCAACCATTTCCAGGTAGCCAAGGTCGTTGGCGGTCGCAATATCGGCGAAGGTGTCTTCGTACTTGGCGGTGATGGTCTGCACCTGGCCAATGATGTCTTCACCCGGAGGCGGCAACGGGAATTCCAGCGCCATCACCGGCGCCGCAGCGAACGCGGCGGCCAGCGACAGGCAGCGAGTGAAGACGGAAAGGCTCGGCGGCATCCAGGAAATCCTTGATCGAACTGAACGGGACAATGCCGCGATTGTACGCGCAGTTGCCGGGCGCGTGTAGCCGAAGACCCTCGGCGCGGCGATCAGGGGATCGACTGAAGCTCGGGCCATACCGGCCGCGTGCCTTTGCGCTGGGCGAACAGAATGGCACGGCACAGTTTGCACAGGCGCTGATCACGGAAGATCTGCTTGTGCACCTCCAGCCAGCGCGGCTGGGCCGGCAGCAAGGTGCCGCACAGGGTGCGGTCCACCGACCCACCGAGCTCCAGCTGGCGCGCCACCAGATGCACCCGGCTTTCCTGGCAGGCGAACAGGTCCAGCTGATCGTCGGGTTCGATCAGTTGGTAGGCAAACAGGGACCAGGCGGGACGCGGCATCGGGGGCTCCAAACAGGGGGCGCCACATTAGCCGAAAGCCAGCATCCAGAAAAGCGTCAAAGCAACGGTTTGAGCGTCGGCCAGACGTTTTCCAGCAGTTTGCCCTGGGCACCGGCGGTGGGATGGACGCCGTCGGCCTGCATCAACGTCGGAACGCCGCCCACCCCTTCGAGCAGGAACGGCACCAAGGCCACTTTTTTCTCGTCCGCGAGTGTTTGATAGACCTGGGCGAACGCCTTGGTGTAGCGCGCGCCGTAGTTGGGCGGCAATTGCATGCCCAACAGCAGCACCTGGGCACCAGCCTTGCGAGAGAGATCGATCATCGATGCAAGATTCTGTTGCAATTGCGCGACAGGCATTCCGCGCAGGCCATCGTTGCCGCCCAACTCCAGCAGAACCAGGTCCGGCTTGTGCGCTGCAAGCTGCGCGGGCAGCCGCGCCAAGCCATTGGCCGAGGTATCACCGGTGATCGAGGCATTGACGACTTTGTCGTCGAAACCCTGTTGCGCCAGGCGTTTTTCGAGCAGTGCTACCCAGCCGGCGCGGGTATCCAGGCCGAAAGCCGCGCTGATACTATCGCCAACGATCAGGACGGTACCTGCCACTGCACTCTGGGCGGCCAACATCAGGCCCAGGCCAGCACTCATCAACCACATTCGCATCGGGACTCTCCATGGGCGCAAGCATTCTTACAGCGCGGAACCTTAGCAAAGTGGTCACCAGCGCGGAAGGTGAACTGACCATACTGCACGAACTCTCCCTGCAATTGGCGAAAGGCGACAGCCTGGCGATCGTCGGTGCCTCGGGTTCGGGCAAGTCCACCCTGCTTGGCCTGCTGGCCGGCCTCGACCTGCCCAGTGCGGGCAGCGTGACCCTGGCTGGCCAGGACCTCGGCACCCTCGACGAGGACCAGCGGGCTCGGGTGCGCGCCGAACACGTGGGGTTCGTGTTTCAGTCGTTCCAACTGCTGGACAGCCTCAATGCGTTGGAAAACGTGATGCTGCCGCTGGAGCTCGACGGCCGCAAGGATGCCCGGGAGCATGCGCGCAACCTCCTCGAACGGGTTGGCCTGGGCCAACGCCTGACACACTCGCCGCGCCAGCTCTCGGGCGGCGAACAACAGCGCGTGGCCATCGCCCGCGCCTTCGCTGCCGAACCCGACGTGCTGTTCGCCGACGAACCCACCGGCAACCTCGACAGCCATACCGGCGAGCGCATCAGTGACCTGCTCTTCGAATTGAACAAGGAGCGCGGCACGACCCTGGTACTGGTAACCCACGACGAGCGTCTGGCGCATCGCTGCCAGCGTTTGATCCGCCTCGATGCCGGGCGCCTCGTCGCGCCTCTGGAGCCCTGATGGTCGGCTTGCCGATGTTCCGCCTGGTGGCCCTGGCCGCCCGGCAGTTGTTGCGTGACGCCCGCTCCGGCGAGCTGCGCGTACTGTTCTTTGCCCTGCTGGTGGCGGTCGCTGCCAGCACTGCGATCGGCTATTTCGGGGCGCGCCTCAATGGCGCGATGCAACTGCGCGCGACCGAGTTCCTTGGCGCCGACCTTATCCTGCAAGGCAGCAGCCCGGCCCGCCAGGAACAGATCGATGCCGGCACCCAGGCGGGGCTCGAGCATGCGCGCGTGGTCGAGTTCGCCAGCGTGATCGCCGCCGACAACGGCATCCAGCTGTCCAGCGTGAAGGCGGTCGATGAGGCGTACCCGTTGCGTGGCGAGCTCGAGAGCGCTGCGCAGCCCTATGGTGAAGAAACCGCTGGCGCAGGCCCGGCGCCCGGCGAGGCCTGGGCGGAGTCACGCTTGCTGGCAGCGCTGAACCTCAAGGTTGGCGACACCCTGGATGTGGGCAGCAAGACCCTGCGCCTGGCACGGGTGCTGACCTATGAGCCGGACCGAGCCGGCAACTTCTATAGCCTGACGCCACGGGTGATGATCAACCTGCAGGACCTGGCCGCCACCAACGTGGTGCAGCCAGGCAGCCGAGTGACCTACCGCGAGCTCTGGCGTGGCACGCCCGAGCAACTGGCCAGCTATCAGCAGCGACTGGAGTCGGCGCTCGATCCCAACCAGCGGCTGCGAGATTCCAAGGACAGCAACCAGCAGATCGGCGGCGCGCTGGGCAAGGCCGAACGCTATCTGAACATGGCCAGCCTGGTGGCGGTACTGCTCGCCGGCGTGGCGGTGGCCATGTCGGCCAGCCGCTTCGCCGCGCGACGTTTCGATGCCAGCGCCCTGCTGCGCTGCCTGGGCCTGTCACGCCGCGAAGTGATGCTGATGTTCTGCGTGCAACTGGCCCTGCTCGGTGTGCTGGCGTGCCTGAGCGGTGCACTGATCGGCTGGTTGGCGCAAATGGTCCTGTTCCAGATGCTCCATGGCTTGTTGCCTGCCGTGGTTCCGGCCGGGGGCGTATTGCCCGCGTTGGCCGGCATCGGTACCGGGCTGGTCGCCTTGGCCGGGTTCGCCCTGCCACCGCTGGCGGCCCTGGGTGCGGTACCGCCGCTGCGCGTGCTGCGGCGCGACCTGCTGCCGGTGCCGACCAGCACCTGGCTGGTGTACGGCACTGCGCTGCTGGCGCTGGGCCTGATCATGTGGCGGTTGAGCCTCGATCTGGTCCTGACCTTCGCCTTGCTCGCCGGTGGCCTGCTGGCCGCGCTGATCTTGGGTGGCCTGTTGCTGCTGGGCCTGAAAAGCCTGCGCCGTCTGCTGGCCCGTTCCACCCTGCCCTGGCGTCTGGGGCTTGGGCAACTGCTTCGGCATCCGCTGGCTGCGGCTGGCCAGGCCCTGGCCTTCGGCCTGATTCTGCTGGCCATGACGCTGATCGCGCTGCTGCGTGGCGAGTTGCTGGACAACTGGCAGAACCAGTTGCCCAAGGATGCGCCGAACTATTTCGCCCTGAACATCCTGCCGGACGAGCGCGATGCCTTCGCCCGTCACCTGCAGGACGCCGGCGCTCGTGCGGCGCCCCTGTACCCGGTGATGCCGGGACGTCTGGTGGATATCAACGATGCGCCGGTGCAGGAACTGGTCGAGAAGGATTCGCGCGGTGAACGCGCGGTGCAACGAGATTTGAGCCTGACCTGGGCCGAGCATCTGCCCAACGGCAATCGGATCACCGCCGGGCAGTGGTGGAGCGCTGCGCAGAACCAGGACCTGCCCGGCGTGTCCGTCGAGGAAGGCGTTGCGCAAAGCCTCAAGCTCAAGCTGGGCGACCGCTTGACCTTCAACATTGGCGGCTCCAATCGCGATGCTGTGGTCACCAGCCTGCGCACCGTGGACTGGAACAACTTCCAGCCCAACTTCTTCATGATCTTCCAGCCCGGCACCTTCGATGACCTGCCGACCACCTACCTGACCAGCTTTTACATCGCTCCTGGGCATGATTCACAGGTGGTCGAGCTGTCTCGCGCCTTCCCTGCGGCGACCATCCTGGGGGTGGAGGCACTGCTGGAACAGCTGCGCAGCATCCTGGCTCAGGTCACCCTGGCGGTGGAGTACGTGCTGCTGTTCGTGCTTGCCGCGGGCATGGCCGTGTTGTTCTCCGGGTTGCAGGCGACGCTGGACGAGCGCATTCGGCAAGGCGCACTGCTGCGGGCGCTGGGTGCCGAGCGGCGCTTGCTGGTCAAGGCACGGCGCATCGAGTTCGGTCTGCTGGGTGCCGCCAGCGGTGTGCTGGCGGCGTTGGGTAGCGAACTGATCAGCTTTGTGCTGTATCGCTATGCCTTCGACCTGGCCTGGACCCCGCACCCGTGGTTGCTTTGCTTGCCGCTGATCGGCGCACTGCTTGTCGGTGGGGCGGGCGTCTTCGGCACCCGTCGAGCCCTCAATGCAAGCCCGTTGCAGGTACTCAGAGAAGGCTGATGTGCTACCCGCCGATCAGCGAAGGGTGATCAGCCCCTGCCGGGCAATGCGCACGGCATGGGCAATCACCTCATGGGCATCCTGCGCCGACGGTGCCTGGATCACGGCCAGTTCGAAGCTGTTGTCGGGCAAACCTTTCAAGGCGCTGTGCTGGTCGATGAAGCGAGCCACGAAAGCACCGGGCTTGCCACGACGGCGAGGCCAGCCATCGAGGCTGCGCAGCAGGTTCGGTTGGTGCTGGCCCACCAGCAGGATGCGCGGGTTGCGCAGGGAAGGACTCGCCGGGATCGGCGCCAGGCAAACGATGGGACGGGGACAGTTCATGATGGTGTTCTCAGCCTCGACCGCTTCATGTGGGAGAGCTGGACAGCGGTGGGAGGCATCACCGAACCAGCGCTTTAGCGGTATTTCGAAGGCTCGCAAGAACCTCCAGGCGCCCCGCAAGTAGCTGTCTAAATCGGCGCATAAGGGGTAATCCTATTGAATCGGTCGGCAGGGTGTCAACCGCCTGGTGCACACGTCAGGCCGGCTTGTAGCGGATCTGATTGATATACCACAGCGCCTCGCCATCGGGGATCTGTACGACGATTTCGTCGCCTTCCTGCTTCTTCAGCAGCGCGCGGGCCATGGGTGAATCGATGGAAATATAGTCGTTGCGACCATAGATTTCGTCATAGCCGACGATACGAAAGGTCTTGGTCTCGCCTGCGTCGTTTTCGATCTCTACCCAAGCACCGAAGAACACCCTGCCTTCTTGTTCGGGCGAATAATCGACGACCTTGACGTCTTCCAAGCGCTTGCGCAGATAACGCACGCGACGGTCGATCTCGCGCAGCAGCTTCTTGTTGTACTGGTAGTCCGCGTTCTCACTGCGATCCCCCAAAGATGCCGCCCAAGCGACCTTCTGCGTGATCTCTGGCCGATAGACGCGCCACAGATGATCGAGCTCTGACCTCAGCGCCTCGTGCCCCTCACGCGTAATGATGTTCGTTGCCAATGCGGACTCCGGCCAGACATAAAAGCGTAGCCTACAACAAACACCCTGCCCTGCCAGCAAGGCTCATGATTCAACGCGCCGACGCCAGCTTGCGCGCGCCTGGCTCCAGCGAATCGCGTTCGCGGGCGAACGCCAGGTAGTACTTGTTCACGCTGTTGACGTAGCTCACCGAGGCCATGCCCATCTGTTCCATGGCGATGCGTTCGGTCTGGAAGAACCATTGGTCGGGGTTGAGGCCACGGCGGCGGGCTTCCTTGCGCATGGCCTGCACCCGTTCAGGGCCCATGTTGTAGGCGGCCAGGGTGAAGGCCATGCGTTCACGCTCGTTGAGCTTGTTGCTGGAGAAGAATTTGCGGCGGATCATCGCCAGGTACTTGGCCCCGGCCTGCACGTTGTTGTCGACGTTCTGGATGTTGCCCACGCCTACCCGACGAGCCGCCGCCGGGGTGATCTGCAGCAGGCCAGTGGCGCCGCCGCCCCCACGCGCCGCCGGATCGAGCTTGGACTCCTTGAAGGCCAGCGCGGCGAGGTTGAGCCAGTCCATGTGTTGCTCGCGGGCGTGGCGCTGGAGGACCGGACGCAGGTTTTCCAGCCGCTGGCGATCACTGCGGGCCAGTGGGTAGTGAACCTTGTACAGGCCACGGTAAACCTTGACGAACGCGGCGTCCTGGTCGCTTGGCGTCTTATAGGACGCCAGAAAGCGATCAACGCTGGCGCCGAGCTGCGGTGCGTCGCGGCGCACGTACCAGCTCACCGAGCCGGGCGCGCTGAGCACCACACGGCGGTCCACCCGCAGCCGTGGCATGACTTTGGCCCAGCGCTCGGCGATGGGCAATTCGACCACGGTCAGCGGGTAGATCCCGGCTTGGACCATCTCCAGCACGTCTTCCACGGCCAGGCTGGGGTCGACCCATTCGATGTCGATGGGCGCCAGTTTGCGCAGGGCCAGCTTCTGATTCAGGCGTTCGATGGCGGCGCCCGCAGCGCTGCCATTGGGCAAGGCGAGAGTTTTGCCTGCCAGTTGCTCGACCCGCACCAGGCGCCGCCCGCCTTTGCCGCTGACCAGCACGAATGGCACGTTGGCGATCACGGCATCGCTGGCCGCGACCTTGCTGGCGGGATGCAACTCCATCAGTTCGCCCGGCGCGACCAGATCGCCTTCGCCACGCTGCAGGGCGCCGAGCAGTTGTTCCTTGGCTCGCGGAATGATCTTGAGTTGCAACGCCTGACCTTTGCCGGCGTGGGCGTTGAGGAAGTTCTGGAACGCCTGCAGGCGATGGTATTCGACGCCGATGGCTTGGCCACGGACCTGGCCGGAGCTGTTGCGGCTCTGATTGACCAGCACGTGCAACACGCGGCTCGACTGAATCTGGGCCAAGTCGCGGACCTTTGCCGGGTGTGCCGCCAACGGGGGACCTGCCGGACGAGCGGCGGCTGCCGAGGGCAGTCCGAGGACCAGACACAGCATGACAATCAGTGATCTTGCGCCCATGGTTCCCCGGCAAATGTCTCGAGCAGCCCTCAAAGACCGCCATAACCTTTTGAAGTTCTTGGTTTTCTTGCCTATCACCAAGCTCTGGTATGCTTTTCGCCTCCTGCTTTGAGGTAGCACCATGCAACTCATCGATATTGGCGTCAACCTTACCCATGAGAGCTTCGCGCAAAAGCACGAGGCCATTCTGCAGAGGGCCTACGCCGCTGGCGTCTGTCAGTTGGTGCTCACCGGCACGAGTGTCGAGGGCAGCGAACAGGCCTTGCAGCTGTGTCAGCAGTGGGACGAAGCCGGTGAGCGCTTGTTCGCCACCGCCGGCATCCACCCGCACAGCGCCAGTGAGTGGAACGGCGACAGTGCCACGCGTTTGCGTGATCTGCTGAGCCAGCCACAAGTCAAGGCAGTGGGCGAATGCGGTCTGGATTTCAACCGCGACTTCTCGCCGCGACCACAGCAGGAGAAAGTGTTGCAGGAGCACCTGGCGCTGGCTGTCGAGCTGCAGCTGCCGGTGTTTCTCCACGAACGCGATGCGCCTCAGCGCCTGCTGGACATCCTCAAGGACTACCGCGATCACCTGCCGGCAGCCGTGGTGCACTGCTTCACCGGCGAGCGCAAGGCCTTGTTCGATTACCTGGATCTGGACCTGCACATCGGTATCACCGGCTGGATCTGCGATGAGCGTCGCGGCACTCACCTGCACCCGCTGGTGGGCAGCATTCCCGCCTCGCGGCTGATGCTGGAGAGCGACGCACCGTATCTGTTGCCGCGCACCTTGCGGCCCAAGCCCAAGAGTGGCCGCAACGAACCGGCCTTTCTCACCGAGGTTTTGCGCGAGGTGGCCCAGCATCGGAATGAAAGCCTGGCCGATCTGGCGTCGAGTACGACCGCTTGCGCCCGGGCATTTTTTCGCCTGCCCCAGATCAGCTCAGGCGCGCCCGCTCTCTATGACGCTGATAGCAAAGCTTGATTCGCGGGCGATGCGAGCGGTGACTATTATCGTTCTCAACCGATCCGGATCTGGATCTGGCTTGAACAATCGGCGGTTGGCTGGACTCTACAGCTCATGCCACCCGCCTTGCCGAACCCAGGTCCTGTTGCACCATGCCTATGGAGCATTGAGCCATGAACGATATGAACGCGCTGAACATCGTCAACGACCCGAACAACGGCATCCGCGTCTCGCGAGCCATCGCCCTGCCGTTGCTGGCCCTGTCTGCCCTGATGCTGGTCGATGCGGCTGCCTGCTCCAGCATCGCCGAAGCTGCCATCGGCGTGATCGGCCTGGTTGCCGCCTTCGCGCTGGGTCGCCCGCAGCATGCGCTCAGCCAAACACCGTCACCGTCTGCCGGCTGATCGCCAACAGCTCGCCTTGCGGGTTCCACATGGCTGCGGACGTGTGGCCATAGCCGTCCCGGGCATGTTCGATCACAGCCTGGTAGCGGCACCAGTCCAGGCTTCCCATGGCGGGCATGGGCTGGATGAATTCGATAGTCCAGGTCAGGCTGCTGCCAGGCGCTGGTTTGCTCAGATAAGGCAGCAGTGCGGGTGGCCAGGCGTCTCCCAGCACCAGCAGCAGTGCTTCGGTGATGGGCTCGTCGACTTCGTGTTCGCGTAGCTGCATCCACCCACCGATCCCGGCGACCGGTGTATTGCTGAACGGCAGCGCACCGATGCCCCATCGCATGTCCAAGTGTCGGATGTACTCC
The DNA here is from genome assembly GCF_029960215.1 of Pseudomonas sp. PS01301. Taxonomy (NCBI): domain Bacteria; kingdom Pseudomonadati; phylum Pseudomonadota; class Gammaproteobacteria; order Pseudomonadales; family Pseudomonadaceae; genus Pseudomonas; species Pseudomonas sp. PS01301. Next base: position 22,455 of record NZ_JASCPM010000008.1, read on the forward strand.
GGGGTAACGCCCGGCAGGTACGGCAGCGGCGTCGATTCGGCCAAGGGTTTCATGGGCGCCACCGGCATTGCGCTGATGTCGATTGCCGATTGCCGCGCCAGGCCGAAACTGGCCTGGACCACGGTCATGGTGCGACCGTGCTGAACTGCACGGGCCAGCACCGAGGTCACGGCACTGCCCTCGCGCAGTATTTCCACCTGCAGATCGATGGGCACGTCCAATGCGGCGGGGCCCACGAACGTGATCGCCATCGAACGGACCGGTCGGTCGGGAACGTGCGCCGCCATCGCCTCGTGCAGCAAAGCGGCCATGAGCCCGCCGTAACAGGCGCGGCCCTGGCTCCATTCGCGAGGTACGGTGACACTGTGGGGTGGACGTCGTGCGCTTGCTAGCAGGTCGCGAAGGTTCATGGGCCGGCCTTGAGGGTGAGGGTCGATGGGCTAGATGGTAGCCAGCTCGGCGCCCGATCGCAGGTTTCATATCGGCCAATTTACAGTTTGCGCAGCTTTCGTGGCGATACGCCGCTAGCGGATCCCTGGGCCAGGCGCGGTCGCCAGTTGTCGGCGCAAGGTCGCCAACGCAGCGCGCAATTGCTCGCGGGAAACCGGTCGACCAGCGTAGCGCTGGGCCATGAAGGCGTAGGCGAAGGCCAGGATGGCTTCGCTCTGTTTGGGCAGACGAGCCGCTGCGCGCTCGGCGAATGCCATGGCCCCTTCACCGGTATGCCGCACGAGGCCGCGCCGACGCAACAGACGCTCGAAGGCGACGAACTCCTTGAGCTGGGGATCGGTCCGACGCTGCCACGGTTTGAGCAGCCAGACACTGGCCAGCACCATGAACAACAACCCGCCGACCGGCAGCGCCCAGCGCTGCAGGCCCTGGAACCAGCGCGCGAGAAATTCGATCTGGCGCTCGCCCTGATACTCCAACACCCAGCGCTGCCAGCCGTAGTTGAGATTGTCCCACTGCAGGCGCAGGTCGTTAAGCCACGTCAGATGCGGGTAGCGCAAGGGCGAAAACGGTGAGCCGGCGAGAAATTCCTCATCTGCCGAGAGCGCCTGCTGCAAGCCCTGTTCGACCCGCGCGGGTGCCACTGCGGCAGTGGGATCGGCTCGTTGCCAGCCGATGCCTGACTGCCAGTACTCGACCCAGGCATGGGCTTCGAATTGACGCACGGTCAGGTAGTTGCCTGCCGGGTTCACCTCACCGCCCTGATAGCCGGCCACCACGCGCGCGGGCACCCCGGCCACGCGCAGCGCGTAGACCATGGCGCCAGCGTAGTGGGCGCAGAAGCCCCGGCGGCTGTCGAAGAGGAATTCGTCGATGCTGTCGCGGCCCAGCACCGGTGGGTTGAGCGTGTAGTGAAAGGGCAGCTCGCGAAACTGTCGGAGCATTTCGTTGACCAGTGCCGGTGCCGTGCTGAAACGGGCGTGCAGGTCTTGCGCCCACTGGCGCGTGCGCGGGTCGCCCTGCGCCGGCAATTGCAGCGCCGTGCGCAATGCGGGAGGTGCCAGCTGGGGTTCGCGGATCACCTGCGGCCAGGAAGTGACCGCGTACATCAACGGCTGGTCGACCGGGCGACGACGCTGCAGGCGTCCGTCGCTGAGCTGGCGCACGCCGGGCAAGGCGGTGCGCGCGACGTCCAGGGCGAACAGCCAGGGCTTGCCGCTGGGTTGCTGAATGATTTGATAGGTCAACGAAGGCCCGGTCGGTTGCCACTGTGCTGCCAGTTGGGTCTGGATCCAGGGCGACTGGCTCCAGGTGCGGCCGTCGTACACATCCAGGCTCAACGCGCGCCAGTACAGGTCGCGCTTGGGCGGTATGTCGCCCTCGAAGCTGGCACGAAAGGCCACTTCTCCGGATTGACTGAGGCTGGCCACGTCGGCCGGGCTCATGCTTTCCGACAAACCGGTCACGCCTTGCCCCGGCGCGGGCAGCGGCAGCGACCAGAGCGGTTCCAGGCGCGGAAAGAACACGAACAGCAGCAGCATCAGTGGCAACGCCTGCAACATCAGGCTACCGGCCAGTTTCAGCGTGGCCATCGGGCGTGCGATGAGTGAGGTCTGCTGCAATCCGATCAAGGCGGCGAGCAGCGCCAGCAGCGGCAGAACGCTATACAGCGCCCAGCCCAGGCTGGCATCGAACAGGTAGGCCACCGCCAGGCAGAACAGGCCGAGAAAGATCACCACGCGGGCATCGCGGGCGGTTTGCATCTCCAGAAGCTTGAGCAGGAACGCGGCCACCAGCAGCGCGGCGGTGGCCTCCAGGCCCACCCAGGTGCCGCTGGACAGATACACCCCGGCGGCCACCGCAAGCATCAGCGCTACCTTGATCAGCCGTCCCGGATAGCGCGCACGCATGCGAAACACCTGCACGCGCCACAGCGTGCAGCCCAACCACAACCCCAGCAGCCATAACGGCACGTGCCACCACAGCGGCACCAGTACCAGCGACTGCGCCAGCAGCAACCAGGTCAGGCTGACCCGCGGAATCGCGGCGGGCGTGCTCATGGCTGTTCTCCAAAAAGTGCCAAGGCACGCAGACAGGCTTCGCGGTGTGCGTCGCCGCTGTCGGTATCCAGCCGATTGCCGGGCAACTGCAGGGCGAAAGGCCGCTGCTCGCGGGACAGGGCCAATACCCAATAGCACAGGCGCGAGAGGCGCTGTTCGACATCGCCGCCCAGGGCCACGAAGTCCAGGCACAGCTCCTGGCCGCGCAGGTCGGCGAAGTCCTTGACCAGCAGCCCTTCGCCGCGTGAATAGGCCTTCCAATGCATGCGCCGCCAGGAATCGCCCGGCTGGTATTGCTTGAGGCCCTGAAAATCGTCCACGCCTTGGCCGTGCAGGCGTTGCGCCTGGTCTTCGATATCCGCCGACTCGCTGTGCAAGGTCGGCACTTCACCCTGCAACGGTTGCGGATAAACCAGCACTCGCTGGCCCAGGTCGACCCAGGTCCAGGCGGTCAGCACGCCGAGGGGAAAGCTGGTCTCCACGCGCATGCGCGGTGCTGGAAGCCAGCCGCGGCGCTCGGTCGGCAGGCTCAGTTCCAAGGCCTGTACGTGATCGGGGGCGACGTCGCTGCGTTGCAGTTGCTGCGCGTTCCAACCCACACCGATGGCCTGGTGCTCCTTGCCACCGCTTTCCAGGCGCAGGCCGAAGCGCGCCTGCTCGCCGACGAACACGGAGGTGGCGCCGTTGCCGCTGACCAGCAAGCCGCTGAGATTGCGGTAGGTGTGCAGAATGGCGACGACGAACACCGAGCCCAGCAGGAATACAAGGGCATAGGCCAGGCTGTTCTGGTAGTTGATGGCGGCGAGGAAGATCAACAGCAGCACGACGATGAAACCGGTACCGCTGCGGCTGGGGACGATGAAGATTCTGCGCTGGTCCAGCTCGATGCGCGGCGCTGCCGGCAAGCGGCGCGCCTGCCAGCGCCGCCAGCGCTCGCCGAGCAGCCGCCTCACAGCGCAGGCACCTCCCGCAGCAGCCACTGCACCAGCGCTCCGCCGCCCTGACCGGTAGGGTCGGCCCGTTCGCGCAGGCGGTGGCTGACGACTGAGGGCAGTACCGCTTGCACGTCTTCGGGAATCACGTAGTCGCGATCGAGCAGCAAGGCCCACGCCTTGGCAGCGGCAAGCAACGCCAGGCTGCCCCGTGGCGACAATCCATAGGCGAACTGCGGCTGGGTGCGGGTGGCTTCCACCAGGCGCAGTACGTAGTCCACCAACGCGTCGCTGGCCCGCACTGCACGGGCCTGAGCTTGCAATGCGGACAGCTGCGCGTGGTCGAGTACGGCGCTCATGCGTGGCAGCAGATCGCGTCGCGACTCGCCCATCAGCAAGGCCTTTTCGGCGGCCTTGGCCGGGTAGCCGAGCGACAGGCGCATGAGAAAACGGTCCAGTTGCGACTCGGGCAGCGCGAAGGTGCCGCCCTGGGTGGTGGGGTTCTGCGTGGCGATCACGAAAAACGGCTGGGGCAATGGACGGGTGGCGCCCTCGATGGTGACCTGGCCCTCCTCCATGGCTTCGAGCAGGGCACTCTGGCTCTTGGGCGTGGCGCGGTTGATTTCGTCCGCCAGCACCAGTTCGGCGAAGATCGGTCCGGGGTGGAAGACGAAACGACCGCTGTCCTTGTCGAACACCGACGTGCCGAGGATATCGCTGGGCAGCAGGTCGGAGGTGAACTGGATACGTTGGAAACTCAGGCCCAGCACCTTGGCCAGGGTATGACTCAGGGTGGTCTTGCCCATGCCGGGCAGATCCTCGATGAGCAGGTGGCCATCGGCGATCAGGCAGGTCAACGCCAGGCGAACCTGGGTTTCCTTGCCCAGCAGGACTTCATTGACGGCTTGCAGGCATTCATCCAATCGGCTGCGCATGGCAGACACTCCTTGTCGATACTACGTCTGCTGGCCCGCTGTCAGGCGCGCCTGGGCGACCGAAGTGCTTCAGCGTCCGGCACGCGACTCGCGGATGTAGAACCGCGCTTTTTCGGCCTTGTTGGTGCACCCCTCGAAGGCTTCGAACTGCTGCTGGGTCTTGGCCCCGGTGAGCAGCGACAGCGCCTTGGAATAGCTTACGGTACCGGCCAGGCCTTCGGCCTTGGCCAGGTCAAGCTCGTGCCAGGCACCATCGAGCTGCGTGGCGCAGCTGTCGCGGTAGGCGGTCTTGCCGGCACAACCGCTCAAGGCCAGTGCCACCAGCGGCACACAGATCCAGGCTTTCATCGATGACACCTCGGGAAAAACGTCAGGGTAATGCTGGGTCAGACGATGTGCCATCTAAAAAGTGCCGTTGTGTGGGAGCGGGTTCCTGTGGGAGCGGGTTCCTGTGGGAGCGGGTTCCTGTGGGAGCGGGTTCCTGTGGGAGCGGGTTCTACCCGCGAAGGCGTCGGCACTGACACCGCTGGATTCGAATGTAAATCCGGGATTGATGGTGTGGGGGCTGGCGTCTTCGCGAGTAGAACCCGCTCCCACAGGGATAGCTTCCACAGGAGATAGCTTCCACAGGGGATAGGTGTGGGCTGGGGGCGGCGCGTCAGTCGGGGCTTGCGAGGCGGTAGCCGACGCCGGGTTCGGTGATGAGGAAGCGCGGGGCGGCGGGGTCGTCGCCGAGTTTGTGGCGCAGGTGGCCGACGACGATGCGCAGGTAGTGACTGTCGTCGAGGTGGGTCGGGCCCCAGATATCCTTGAGCAATTGCTGCTGGGTGATGACTCGCCCCGGATAGCGCGCCAGCTGTGCAAGCACGGCGTACTCCTTGCGGGTCAGGGCCACCTCGACGCCATCGAGGGTGACCCGGCGCGATGCCAGGTCGACCTGCAGCGGACCCAGTTGCAACGCCGCTTCGTGGACCGGGCTACCGCTGGCCTGGCGCAACAGCGCACGCACTCTGGCGAGGAACTCCTGGATGCCGAAGGGCTTGGTCACGTAGTCATTGGCGCCGTTGTCCAGGGCCTGGACTTTCTGTGCCTCGCTGGCGCGCACCGAGAGCACCAGCACCGGTACCGTGCTCCACTGGCGCAACTGCTCCAGCACCTGCTGGCCGTCCATGTCCGGCAGGCCGAGGTCCAGCACGATCAGGTCCGGACGCAGCAGCGCAGCCTGGCTCAGGCCCTCGGCGCCGGTGCCCGCTTCGATCACCTTGTAGCCTTGGGAGACCAGGCTGATGCGCAGGAATTTGCGGATCTGCGGTTCGTCGTCGATGACCAGCAAGGTGCTGGCCAGAGGAGAATGGGTAAGGCTCATGCTCAGGTATCCGGATCGGCGCCCGGTTGAGCGCGCAGCGGCAAGCATAAGGCGATGCAGGTGCCATGGCCATCGATCCCGCTGCCGACTTCCACGCGACCGCCATGGGCGCCGACCATACCCTGGCAGATCGCCAGGCCCAGCCCCGTGCCCTGCCCGCCTCGATCACCGCGCGCGGCGGTGTAGAACATGTCGAAAATCTTCGCCCGCTCGGCTTCGGGAATACCGGGCCCCTCGTCGCTGACCGCGAGCAGCAGGCTGTCGTCACGCACACGGGCCGACACCTGCAAGCGTCCGCCCACGGGCGAAAACCGCGCGGCATTTTCCAGCACGTTGACCAGGGCCTGCTCGATCAACGCCGCATGCACATAAAGCAAGGGCAGTTGCGCGGGTACCTGCACCTGGACCTGCAACGGTGCCAGCGGCGCGCGCAATCGACTCACGGCGCTGGCGACGATATCCCCGGCCGCCACCCAGTCCCGCGCCAGCTTGAGAGCGCCGTGGCCCAGGCGCGTCATGTCGAGCAGGTTCTGGATGTAGCGGTCCAGGCGCTCGGCTTCGTCACGGGTGACCTCGAGCAACGCCTGGCGATCGTCCGGCGCCAGGGCCGTGCCCAGTGCCAGCAGGCTGTCGATGCTGCCACGCATGGCGGTCAGCGGCGTGCGCAGGTCATGGGACACCGAGGCCAGCAAGGCACTGCGCAACTGTTCGGTTTCACCGTGCAGGCGCGCCGCTTCCAGGTCATGGGCCAGGTCAGCACGGGCCAGGGCCTGCGCCACCGGCTGCACCAGCGCGCCGAGCAGGCGTCGGCCGGGGTCGTCGAGCCGACCGGCCTGCTGTTCGGCCACCGCGAGCAACGCCAGCACCTGGCCCTCCCACGTTACCGGCAACCACCACCAACGCCCCGCCGGCAATGTGGTGGTGCCCAGCCCGGCCGGTTGCGCGTGGTTGCCGGCCCACTGCGCTGCAGCCAGTTCGGTGGTCGAGAACGACACCGCCCCGCCCTGAACCACCTTCCAGCCCTGCTCGCTGCGCTCGAGCAGACAGATGTCCAGCCCCGGCCAACCCTGCAAGTGCTGCGCGGCTGCACTGAACACCGCCTGGCGGTCGGTCGCTGCTGCCAGCAGTCGGGACAGCTCCAGCAGTTGCGCGGTGTGCGCCTGAGTTTCGCGCAAGGCGCTGAGCTGCTGGCGCTGGCGCGCGGCCAGGTTGCCCGTGAGCGCTGCCATCAGCAGGAAGAACAGCAGGGTCAGGACGTCCTCCTGACGCTGGATGCTCAGGGAGAAATTAGGTGGGATGAACAGAAAGTCGTACGCCAGGAACGACAGCGCGGCACAGCTGAGCGCCGGCCCCGGGCTGCTGCGGACCGCCACCAGCAGCACGGCGGCGAGGAACACCAGGGAGATATTGGGCAAGTCCAGCACCTGTGCCACGGCCCAGGCCAGCCCGCTGGCCAAAAGCGTTGCCAGTATCGCCAGGGCATACTCGCGCCAACGTCCGACGGGCCGTGTGCGCGGCGTTGGCGGTGACGGCACCTGAGCCCGCGCCAGCACGTTGATTTCCAGACCGCTGGGATGGCGCAGCAAGCGTTCGGCCAGGCCCGCGCCGAAGCGGCGCCGGCGCGACTGGCCGACCAGTACCAGGTTGGCTCGGCGGTCGGCGGCGTGTTGCAGCAAGGTCCTGGCCACTTCCGCATCGCGCAGCTCCACCACCTCGCCGCCCAGCCGTTCGGCCATCTGCTGGGCCAGTTTCAGGCGCTGACGCCCTGTTTCATCCAGCAGCGAGCCGTCGTCCACATGGACCACGGACCAGGGCAGATGACGACGGCGGGCGACGCGGCTGGCGTGGCGCACCAGGCGCTCGGCCTGCTCGTCGGCGGCGATGCCTACCAGCAGTCGTCCGCGCACGCTGGGCGCCTGCTGGCCGAGGCTGCGGTAGCCTTCGCGCAGATCGTCGTCGACCTGGGCGGCGGCCGTCTGCATGGCCAGTTCGCGCAGGGCGCTGAGGTTGGTCTGGGTGAAGAAGGCGTCGATGGCGGCCCGCGCCTGCTCCGGCACGTACACCTTGCCCTCGCGCAGGCGTTCGAGCAGCTCGCGCGGCGGCAGGTCGATCAGCAGCAGATCGTCGGCCTCCTGCACCACCCAATCGGGCAGGGTTTCGCGCACCTGCACGCCGGTGATCGTCTGGACCTGATCGTTCAGGCTTTCCAGGTGTTGGACGTTGACCGTGGTGTACACATCGATGCCGGCGGCGAGCAGTTCCTGCACGTCCTGCCAACGCTTGGCGTGACGGCTGCCAGGCGCATTGCTGTGCGCCAGCTCGTCGACCAGGACCAGGGCCGGGCGGGCAGCGAGCACGGCATCCAGGTCCATTTCCTCGAGGGTCACGTCGCGGTATTCGCAGCGCCGCAACGCCTGCTGGGGCAGACCGACCAGCAGCGCTTCGGTTTCCGCGCGGCCGTGGGTCTGCACCACGGCAGCCAGCACCTCGATGCCCTGACGCTGGCGAGCGTGGGCGGCCTGGAGCATGGCGTAGGTCTTGCCGACACCGGGCGCGGCGCCGAGAAACACTTTCAAGCGGCCACGCCCGCTGCGGGGCAAGGCGGCCAGCAGGGCATCGGCGCGGCCGGAATCACTCATGGTCTGGGCTCATGGCATCGCCTCGTGGTCATCGGGACTGTGACGTTAGCCGATCCAGCGCCTGGTTCAAAGCCAGCACGTTGACCACCTGCGGGCCGATGGCCGGCGATCGAGTCTGCGCCTGCACCAGCGCGCGCAGAGTCGACTCGGGCAGCCCGCGTTCGCGCGCCACCCGGGGGACCTGATAGCTCACCGCTGCCGGTGGCAGATCAGGGTCCAGGCCACTGGCCGAGGTGGTCAACAGCGCCAGCGGCACCGGACCTTGCTGCGCATCGAACTGCTCATCGGCCTGCGCCAGCACGCGAGTGCCCAGCGCTGGATTGCTCGGCGCCAGGTTGCTCGCACCGCTCGCCAGGGTCGCGTAGTCGGCTGCCGAAGGCCGTGAATGGAACCAGCGCTCATCGGTGAAGGCCTGGGCGAGCAAGGTGGAACCGCGCACCTCGCCCTGCGCGTCGCGCACCAGGCTGCCGTTGGCCTGGGCGGAAAAGGCCCACTGCCCTACCGTCCACACCAGCAGCGGATAGGCACCGCCGGTGAGCAAGGTCATCAACAGAATCAGGCTCAAGGCCGGACGCAACAAACTGTTCATCATTCAAGCTCCAGGGTCAGACCAGGTGCAAAGCGGTGAGGACGATATCGATGGCCTTGATGCCGATGAAGGGCACCACCAAACCACCCAGGCCATAGATAAGAACGTTGCGCCGCAGCAGTTGCGCGGCGCTGTCGGCCTGCACCCGCACGCCGCGCAGGGCCAGGGGGATCAACACGATGATGATCAAGGCGTTGAAGACGATGGCCGAGAGGATCGCGCTCTGCGGGCTGGCCAGGTTCATCACGTTGAGCACGCCCAGGGATGGGTACACCGCAGCGAATAGCGCCGGGAGGATGGCGAAATACTTGGCCACGTCGTTGGCGATGGAAAACGTGGTCAAGGCGCCGCGGGTGACCAGCAGTTCCTTGCCGATACGCACGATGTCGAGCAGCTTGGTCGGATCGCTGTCCAGGTCGACCATGTTGGCTGCCTCGCGCGCGGCCTGGGTGCCATCGTTCATCGCCACGCCGACGTCGGCCTGGGCCAGCGCCGGGGCATCGTTGGCCCCATCGCCGCACATGGCCACCAGGCGGCCGTCGGCCTGTTCCTGGCGTATGCGCGCCAGCTTCTTCTGCGGCGTGGCTTCGGCCAGCACATCGTCGACCCCGGCTTCGGCGGCGATGGCGGCAGCCGTCAGCGGGTTGTCGCCGGTCACCATCACGGTGCGGATGCCCAGCTTGCGCAGCTGCTCGAAGCGCTCGCGAATGCCGGGCTTGACCACGTCCTTGAGGTGGATGACACCCAGCAACTGCCGGTCGCGGCATACCAGCAACGGTGTGCCGCCACTTTGCGCGATGCGCTCGATGTGTTCGGCCAGCGCAGGCGCAAGCTGCGCCCTGGACTGGCCGATGAACGCCAGCAGCGAGTCCACCGCACCCTTGCGGTAGCTCTGCTGGTCGAGGTCGACGCCCGACAGCCGTGTCTGGGCGCTGAACGGCACCGATTGCCAGCGCTCGGCGGCCGGCTCGTCGATGCTGAACAGCGGCCGGATAAACTCGACCACCGAGCGCCCTTCCGCCGTCTCATCGCCCAGCGAAGCCAGCAGCGCACCTTCGGCCATCTGTGCGTCGCTGACGCCAGGGGCGGCATGCAAGGCGCTGCAGCGGCGGTTGCCGAAGGTGATGGTGCCGGTCTTGTCGAGCAGCAACACATGGACGTCGCCGGCCGCTTCCACGGCGCGGCCGGACTTGGCCACGACGTTGAGCCGCACCAGGCGGTCCATCCCGGCGATACCGATGGCCGACAGCAGGCCGGCGATGGTGGTCGGGATCAGGGTCACCAGCAATGCCAGGAGAAACACCAACGGCAGGCTGTGCCCGGAGAAGCGAGCAAACGGCTGCAGGGTGACCACCACCAGCAGGAAGACCATGGTCAGGCCGATCAGCAGGATGTCCAGGGCCACTTCGTTGGGCGTCTTCTGCCGCTTCGCGCCCTCCACCAGAGCGATCATGCGATCCAGGGTCGACTCGCCGGGGTCGGTGCTGATCTCGATCAGCAGCCAGTCCGACACCACCAGGGTATTGCCGGTGACGGCCGAGCGGTCGCCACCCGATTCACGGATTACCGGCGCCGACTCACCGGTGATGGCGGCCTCGTTGACGGCGGCGATGCCCTCGCGCACCTCGCCGTCACCGGGAATCATCTGCCCGGCTTCGACGCGAACCACATCGCCCTTGCGCAAGGCGGTGGCGGCAACCGTCTCGAAGCTGCCGTCGGCACGTTGCCGGCGAGCCTGCAGGCCCTGGCTGCCGGCCTTGAGGCTGTCGGCGCGGGCACGGCCACGGCCTTCGGCCAGTGCTTCGGCGAAATTGGCGAACAGCAGGGTAAACCACAGCCACACGGCAATCTGCACGGCAACCGAGGCCGACACTGCCGGGTCGGGCAGCAGGCACAGGCCAGTGGTCAGTACGGCGCACAATTCCACCACCAGCAGCACGGGGCTGCGCAGCAGTCGCCGGGGGTCGAGCTTGACGAACGCCTGCAGCAGCGCGGGTCGCCACAGGGCACTCAAGGTGGCCCCGGCGGGCGGTTGTGGTTGCGTGGCAGCGGCAACGGTCGATCGGTTCATGGTCCAGGCCTCAGAAATGCAGGTTCAAGTGCTCGGCGATCGGCCCCAGGGCCAGCACCGGCAGGAAAGTCAGGCCACCCACGATCAGCAGGGTCACGGTCAGCAGGGTGATGAACAGCAGGCCGTGGGTGGCGAAGCTGTCGGCGCTCGGCGCGCTGGCGTTTTTGCTGGCCAGGGCTCCGGCCAGGGCCAGCACCGGCAGGATGTAGCCGAAGCGGCCAAGCAACATGCCCAAAGCCAGCATGAGGTTGTGAAAGGCCGTGTTGGCGGACAGGCCGGCGAAGGCCGAACCGTTGTTGGCGCTGGCCGAGGTGTAGGCATACAGCAGCTGAGTGAAGCCATGGGGGCCGGGGTTGCTCACCGCTCCGGCCGGCCCCGGCAGGCTCACGGCGATGGCGCTGAGCACCAGCACGCCCACGGGCATCACCAGCAGGCTCGCCACCAACCAGCGCACCTCGCGCGCCTGGAGTTTCTTGCCCAGGTATTCCGGAGTCCGACCGATCATCAAGCCGGCCAGGAACACCGTCAGCAGCACGTTGAGGAGCATGCCGTAGAGACCGGCACCGACACCGCCGAAGATGACTTCGCCGAGCATCATGTTGACCAGCGCGACCATCCCGGAGAGCGGGTTGAGGCTGTCGTGCATGGCATTGACCGAGCCATTGGAGGCGGCCGTGGTGGTCACCGACCAGAGCACGCTGGCGGTGGTGCCGAAGCGGCTTTCCTTGCCTTCCAGCGGCGCGGTCTGTTCGACCATGGCACTGGCCAGCAATGGGTTGGGTTGCTGCTCGGCGTACAGCGACAGCCCCAGGCCCAGCAACAGCAAGGTCAACATGCAGGCCAGGATCGCCCGGCTCTGGCGCAGGTCCTTCACGTAATGGCCGAAGGTGAAGACCAGGGCGACCGGGATGGTCAGGATCGCGACCAGTTCGAACAGGTTGCTCCAGGCCGTGGGATTCTCGAACGGATGGGCCGAGTTGACCCCGAAGAACCCGCCGCCATTGGTGCCCAGTTGCTTGATGGCGATCTGGCTGGCTGCCGGGCCGAGGGGGATGGTCTGTGGGTTGCCCTGCAAGGTCAGCGCGTCCACATAGGGCGCGAATGTCTGCGGCACACCCTGCCAGACGAGGAACACAGCGAGCAGCAAGGCCAGCGGCAGCAGCCCATACAGGGTGGCACGGGTCACATCGACCCAGAAGTTGCCCAGGGTACTGGCCGAACGGCGACTGATGCCACGGCACAGCGCCACCAGCACCGCCAACCCGGTGGCAGCACTGAGAAAGTTCTGCACGCCCAGGCCAGCCATCTGGCTCAGGTAGCTCAGCGAGGTTTCGCCGCTGTACGCCTGCCAGTTGGTGTTGGCCATGAAGCTGACGGCGGTGTTGAACGCCAGGGTCCATTCCTGGCCCGGCAGGTGCTGGGGATTGAGCGGCAGATATCCCTGCAGCATCAGCATGGCGAACAGCAGGCCGAATCCGGCCAGGTTGAAAACCAGCAGCGCCAAGGCATATTGCTGCCAGCTCTGCTGCTGTTGCGCATCGATACCGCAAACGCGGTAGCACAGCTTCTCCACCGGTTGCAGCGGTACGCTGAGCCAGGTGCGCTGGCCTTCCATGACCTTGTAGTAGAAACGTCCGAGCCAGGGCGCCGGCAGCAGGATCAAGGCGAGAAAGGCCGCTATCAGGGCGAAATCGTGACTGTTCATCAATGACTAGCCTCCACTGGCGCGCAAGAGGGCAACGAGCAGGTACACGAACAAACCGATGGCCAGCAGCAGGAACAGGCCGTCCAGAACAGACATGGGAATATCTCCAGGCGCGGCGGCTGCCGCTTGCCGACATTCTCCGAGGCCAGGGTGTAAAGGCGCGAGATCGATACCCGGGCCTGGCCGTAAAGAAAGCGTAAAAATCGGTCCGTCACATCCCGCTACGAGCGGGCGCATGGGAAGCGCGGGACCGAACGGCTATCATGGCGGCCTTCCCTGCCCCCTGGAGCCTTCATGCGCCTGTTCCACACCTCCGACTGGCACCTCGGCCAAAGCCTGCACGGTCAGGAGCGCGACTTCGAACACGCAAGCTTCCTGCGCTGGCTGCTGCGTCAGCTCGCCCAGCGCCAGCCCGACGTGCTGCTGGTGGCGGGCGACATCTTCGATACGGTCAATCCGCCGGTGCGGGCGCAGGAGCGGCTTTACAACTTCATCGTCAGCGCCCATGAGCAACAAGCGCAGCTGACCATCGTGATGATCGCCGGCAACCACGACTCCGGTTCGCGCATCGAATTACCGGGGCCGTTGATGCGTCGCCTGCGCACCCATGCGCTGGGCCGGGTGATGTGGCTCGAAGACGGCCGCCTCGACAGCGAGCGGCTGTTGCTGCCGCTGCCCGATGCCCATGGCCAGGTGCAGGCCTGGTGCCTGGCCCTGCCCTTCCTGCGCCCCGCCGAGGTGACCGGCGCAACCCTGGGCGAGGATTACCTGCAAGGCATCGCCCAGGTCCACGAAATGCTGATCGCCGCTGCCAATGCCCGACGCACGCCGGGTCAGGCCCTGATCGCCATCAGCCACGCGCACATGGCGGGCGGTTCGGTGTCGATGGAGTCCGAGCGCAGCCTGGTGATCGGCAGCGCCGAAGCCCTTCCGGCCAGCCTGTTCGATGCCAGCATCAGCTACGTTGCGCTGGGCCATCTGCACAAGCCACAGAAGGTCAACGGCGAATCACGCATTCGCTACAGCGGCTCGCCCATACCGCTGTCGTTTTCCGAGATCGAGTACCCGCACCAGATCCTCGAGATCGAGTGCGCCGGCGAGCAGCTGGTGAGCGTGGAACCGATCCTGATCCCGCGCGCGGTCGACCTGCTGCGCATCGGCCCGGCGCCGTTGCCGCAGGTCCGCGAACAGTTGCAGCAACTACCGGACGTGGACCTGTTGGCCGATGTGCTGAGCTACCCCTGGCTGGAAGTGCGGGTAGTACTCGACGAGCCGCAACCGGACCTGCGCCAGCACATCGAAACCGCCCTGCAAGGCAAAGCCGTGCGTCTGGTGCGGATCGCTGCCGAGTACGCCGGGCGGGTCAACGCCGACCACGAGGATGTCGGCGCCCTGATCGAGCTGGACCAGCTCAGCCCCCACGAACTGTTCAGCCGCGCCTGGCTGGACAGCTACGGCAGCGAGGTGGACGAACAGACCCTGGACGACTTCGCGCAGTTGTTGCAGGAAGTGCAGCTGGAGGGCGAAACCCCATGAAGATTCTCGCCATCCGCCTGAAGAACCTCGCCTCGCTGGCAGGCCCGTTCGAACTGGACTTCACCGCCGAACCGCTGGCCAGCGCCGGTCTGTTCGCCATCACCGGCCCCACCGGCGCGGGCAAGAGCACCCTGCTCGACGCCCTGTGCCTGGCGCTGTTCGGCGCCGTACCGCGTCTGGGCAATGCGTCGCAGAGTGCCAAGGTGCCCGACGCCGACGGTGAAATCGGCAGCTACGACCCGCGGACCCTGTTGCGCCGGGGTACCGGGGCGGGCTATGCGGAAGTGGATTTCCTCGGCGTCGACGGTCGTCGCTATCGCGCGCGCTGGGAGGCCAACCGGGCACGGGACAAACCGGCGGGCAAGTTGCAGAACAGCCGGCAGTCGCTGCGCGATCTGGACAATGACCAGTTGCTCGCCAGCCAGAAAGGGGAATACAAGCAACTGCTGGAAGCCCGCCTGGGGCTGAACTTCGAGCAATTCACCCGTGCGGTGATGCTGGCGCAGAGCGAGTTCAGTGCCTTTCTCAAGGCCGACGACAATGAACGCAGCGAACTGCTGGAAAAGCTCACCGACACCGCGCTCTATACGCGCCTGGGCAAACGCGCCTTCGAAAAGAGCCGCGACGCCCGCGAGCAGCTCAAGCACTGGCAGGACCAGGCCACCGGTATCGCGCCACTGACCGCCGAAGCGCGCGAAGCGCTGGATCTGGAATTTCACACCGCCAGCGAGCAACTGCGGCAGCACCAGGCGCACCTCAAGCAGGTGGAACAGCAACAACAGTGGCACCGCGAAGACCGGCGCCTGAGCGACGACTGCCAGGCGGCACGGCAGCAGGTGGAAGACGCATCCCAGGCATGGGAAGCAGGCGCCGAGCAACGTTTGCAATTGCACATGCTCGAACAACTGGCACCGCAACGCTACCTGTTCAGCCGCGAGCAGGAAGTGCGCACCCAGCTCCAGCCCCTAGCCGAACGTATCGAGCTGTCGCGTTCGCGGCAGCAACAGCAGGCGGTGCAGCAGCAACAACTGGACGAGCAACGCGAGCAGGCCGGGCGCACGCTGCAACAGGCGTTGGCGCAACAGGCCCAAGCGCAGCCCCGGTTGCAGCAGGCCTTCGACGAGCAGTCGAACCGAAGCCGATTGCAGGCCGAGCTCGAACCCCTGAGTCCGGCGCTGGCCGACTCCGAGCGGCAGCTTGCGTCCGGGGCGCAGGCGTTGCTGGGCATGGAGCAGCAACAGACCGACAGTGGCGAACGCCTGCAGCAGGTCGCCGACGCGCTCGAGCGCAGCGCCGAACTGGCGCCGCTGGCCGCCACCTGGAGCGCCTACCTGCCGCGCCTGCAGCAAGTGGTGACGCTGAGCAGTCGCCTGCGCCAGGGCGAGATCGAACTGCCAGAGTTGCAGACGCAGGCACAGGCCACAAAGACGAGCCTGGAAGCGCATCAAAGCGACCTTGCCCACGTCTTTCAGCATGCCCCATGCAGCGCCGAGGACCTGCCCGAGCGCTTGCAGCAACTGACCCAGCGCCTGCAACAGCAACGCCTGGAACTGCGTGGCGTACAGGAACTGGAACGGCTGTGGCAGCGGCGCAACGCCGTTCAGGAACGTCTGGAACAAGGGCGCCAGCAGCAGGCCACCTTGCTGGCCCGGCGCGAGCAATTGACCGCCCAGGGGCTGGAGGTCCGCGCGGCCCATGAACAGGCCGAGCAAGCCTTGAAGGTGACCCTGCAACTGCTCGAACGCCAGCGCCTGGCGCGCAGCGAAAGCGTCGAGCAGTTGCGCGAACGTTTGCAGCCCGAGCAGCCCTGTCCGGTCTGTGGCAGTATCGAGCACCCCTATCATGCGCCGGAGGCGCTGTTGCAGGCGCTGTCGGCGCACGATGACGACGAAGAGCAGCGCGCCCGCGCTGCGCTGAAGCCGCTGTCCGAACGCCTGGTCGAGCTGCGTACCGAAGTCGGCGCGCTGATCGAGCAGCACAAGCAGCTCAAGGCGCAGGAGCAACAATGGCTCGACCAGCCAGGCGACGCCGAGCTGGCCCGGCATCCGCTCTACCCTGCCCTGAGCGACGCCGAGCAGCCGGCGGACTGGCTGCGCGACACCCTGGCCAACCACACGCGTCTGATTGACGAGGATGAACGTCAGCAGAACAGCCTGCTGGCCTTGCAACAGCAGGCGACCGCCCTGCAGCGCGCCGTGACGCAGGCCAGGGAAGCCAGCCAGCAGGCGCAGCAGACACTGCAGGCGCATCAGTCCCACCTGGACGCCGACCAGCAGCGGCTCGACGACGAGTTGCAGGCGCTGGCCAGTCAGTTGCCCGCCGCTCGCCTGCAGGCCCTGCGCGAACACCCGGCGCAGACGTTCATGGCCTTGGAGCAGAACATCGCCGAGCGCCTGGCGCAGATCGAGCAGCGCGATGAAGAACAGTCGGAATTCGACGCCCGTGCGCGACGCATCGAGCAGGCCCGCAGCGAGCATGCGCGGCACCAGACCGACTGCGAGCAGCAACGCCAGCGGGTCGAGGCGCTGTCCACGCACCTGCAGACTTGCGAAGCACGACTGCGCGAATTGCTGGGCGAGCATGCCCAGGCGTCCGCCTGGCAGACGGCCTTGCACGATCAGGTCGAGACGGCGCGCGAGCAGGAACGGCAGGTCGACCGACAGCAACAGGATCTCCGAACCCAGACAGTGCAGACCGCCAGCGCCCTGGAGGCCGACACTGCGCAGCAGGCCCAATTGCAGCAAACCCTGGCTGACGTGCAGCAGACCCTGCACGCCTGGCGCGAGCAGCGTCCGCAACTGGACGACGACGGGTTGCAGGCACTGCTCGCCATCGATGAACCCCAAGTCGATGAGCTGCGCAGCCGCCTGCAGGCCACGGAAAAAACCCTGGAACAGGCGCGCATCCGCTTGCACGAACGCGAGCAGCGCCAGCAGGCTCATCGGACACAGGTCGACGCGATTGCCAGTGCCGAGGCGCTGGACGCACAGCACGCGGCCCTGCTGATGGACGTCGAACGGCAGGAGCAGCAATGCGCCGAGCTGCGCGCACAGCAAGCCGAAGACCAGCGTCGGCACCGCGCCAACCAGACCCTGCAGACGCAGATTGCCGAGGCCGATGCGCACTACCAGCGTTGGGCGCGCCTGGCGGCGCTGATCGGTTCGGCCGAAGGCGATCGCTTCCGCAAGATCGCCCAGGCCTACAACCTCGACCTGCTGGTGCATCACGCCAACGTGCAACTGCGTCAGCTGGTGCGCCGCTACCGCCTCAAGCGCGGCGGCAGCATGCTCGGGCTGTTGGTGCTGGACACCGAAATGGGCGACGAACTGCGCTCGGTGCATTCGTTGTCGGGCGGGGAAACCTTTCTGGTGTCGCTGGCACTGGCCTTGGGGCTGGCGTCGATGGCATCGAGCACGCTGCGCATCGAGTCGCTGTTCATCGACGAAGGCTTCGGCAGCCTCGATCCCGAATCGCTGCAACTGGCGATGGACGCACTCGACGGCCTGCAGGCGCAGGGCCGCAAGGTGGCGGTGATTTCCCACGTGCAGGAGATGCACGAACGCATCCCGGTGCAGATTCAGGTGCGGCGTTTGGGCAATGGGCTGAGCAGCGTCGAGGTCAGCGGCTAGCGCCCTGACCCGGACAACGCGGCGTGCCTGGCACGCCGGGTTCTCTGTAGCGTGTTACTGAGTCAGGAATTTCAGGTCCGACGGCGCGTCCTGCTTGAAGCTCTGTACCGTCTCACCCAGCATCCCGGTGCTGGCGTCGCGCTTGAGCACGGTGATCTGGTTGCTCTTCTGGTTGGCGATCAACAGGAAGTGACCGGTGGGGTCTAGGGCGAACTCGCGTGGGTGATCGCCGTCCACGTGCCGACGCTGGATCTCCTTGAGATGGCCGGTGCCGGGGTCGACGCTGAACACCAGCATCTGGTTGGCCGTGCCACGGTTGCTCACGTAGAGGAAGCGACCATCGGCAGACAGGTGCAAGGCGCCGCTGGCGCTTTCCTTGCCGACAGTGCCCAGTTCGAGCAGCTGCTGGCGTACGAGGTTGCCATCTTTGACGTCGAACATGGCCAATTGACCGCTCATTTCCAATGTCAGGTAGGCGTGCTTGCCATCACGACTGAACAGCAGGTGACGCGGACCACTGCCGTCCGGCAGTTGCACCGAGGCCGGTTGAGCGGGCACCAGCGGACGCTCGGCGGACTTGGGCTCATAACGGTACACGTAGACCCGGTCGGCGCCCAGGTCGCTGGCGTAGACGTAGCGGCCCGAAGGCGGCAGCGACACCACCGAGTGCACGTGGGGCCCGGCCTGGCGCTCGGGGTTGACCTGGCTGGCCACGTGCTTGAGCTCCTGCACGACGTTACTGAGGGTGCCGTCTTCGGCCACATTCAGCACGCTGAGGCTGCCGCCCGGATTGGCACTGACGGCATAGTTGGCGACGAACAGGTGGCGCCCGTCCTGGCTCAGGCTGGAATGGGTCGGCTCGTCGCCGCTGGTGGCCACCTGATTGACCTGACGGATATCGTGGGTCTTGCCGTCCACGGTGAAGCTGGTGACCTTGCCAATTACGTCTTTCTGGCCGGGGCCGTTTTCATTGACCACGAACAGGCGGCGCTGGTCCTGGGACAAGGTCAGCCAGGACGGGTTGGAACTCTTGACCGTCTGCCGAGGCTGGGCCTCGATCTGGCCGGTAGTGCTGTCGAAGGCATAGCGGTAGATGCCTTCGCTGGAACCCTGGGTGTAGGTGCCCACCAGCAGGTCATATTTTTCGGCTGCAGCGGCGTGCAGGGATGTCAGGGCCAAGCCGTTGACAAGCATGGATAGCAAAACTCGCTTCATGAAGGTTTCTCCGAAGCCTCTTGTGTGTGGCCGATCTTGCATGGCGCTGAATGTTGTTGCGGCAGCAGGAGCGAACGTGGATCGGACTTTACAGACCACCGTGTTCACGCCTGGGTTTCATCGTCTTCGTCGCGGGCCGAAAAGGCACTGAGGCACGTCAAGGTGTGGGACGTGCCGTCGCGAGTGATAACGAAGCTGTCGGGCTCGGCACCTGGCTGAGCAGCCTGCTGCTCAGCCAGGGTAAACGCCCAACGCTTGAGCTCGCGGCCGTCCATGCATTCGATGTGCAGGGTCTGCTCTTCGTCGAAGGAGAAGTCGAAGGCATGCAGCGTGTCGATCAGCAGCATGTCGCAGGTTTCTAGCGCGGTGGGCAGGGTCATGGTCGGACCTCCTGGGTAAAGTCGGACCATGATACCTGCGATGCATCCTTCTGGCCTGCTGTCGCGCCCCTACAGGACGCCCACGGTGCCTGGAGCGAACGCTTGCTCTGCCTGGCCAACGCTGTTCACCAACGGTGCGCCGAACTCCGGCAGGCTGATTTCGAAGCGATCACCCACCTGGGTGGCGAGGCCATCGGCGAACGACAGCGTGGCCGTGCCGAAGAAGTGAATATGCACGTCGCCGGGATTGAGGAACTGCGCGTACTTGAAATGGTGGTACTCGAGGTTGTCGAAGCTGTGGCACATGTTCGCTTCGCCACTGAGAAATTCCTTTTCCCAGATCACCTCGCCAGCCCGCCGGATACGGCTGGTACCGGACAGGTGTTCGGGCAGCTCGCCCACGCGCAGCTCCGGACCATAGCTGCAACTGCGCAACTTGGAATGGGCCAGGTAGAGGTAGTTCTTGCGTTCCATCACATGGTCGGAGAATTCGTTGCCCAGGGCGAATCCCAAGCGATACGGGCGGCGGTCCGGGCCGATCACGTACAGCCCACCCAGCTCGGGCTCTTCGCCGGCGTCTTCGGCGAAGGGCGGAACGGGGAACGCCTGGCCGGGCCGCACGACGATGCTGCCGTCGCCCTTGTAGAACCACTCCGGCTGCACCCCGGGCTGGCCCGCGGCAGGCTTGCCGCCCTCCACACCCCACTGGAATATCTTCATGCTGTCGGTGACTGCCGTGTCGGCGCTGTGCTGGTGCATCTTGTCGCGGGTGGCGGCACTGCCCAAGTGGGTCAGGCCGGTGCCGGTCACCAGCATGTGCGCCGGATCGGGGTGATCCAGCGGCGGCAGAATGCGCCCCTGTTCGAGCAACTGCGGGTAGTCGTGCTGCTCACCCAGACCGCAGCCATCCACCGCCTGGGCCAGGCCATGACCTGCGGCGATGGCGGCCAAAGCCAGTTCACGGACGCTGTTCGCGCCGCGCACTTCGTGGACCCGATCGCCGTCGACCAGACCGACCCGACGTTGACCGTTGTTCAATTCAAATTGCACCAGATGCATGACGAGCTTCCTTTTGCTGGGTTCAGGAACGGGCGCTGGCGGCGAACGTATCGGCCGGCAGCACGTGACGGCGCTCCAGCAGCTGGTAGACCACTGCGGTCAGCACCAGCCCGAACACCATCACGCCGCTGAGAAAATACAGGCCGCTGGCCAGGTTACCGGTGTACTCCTTGAGCGCGCCGATCACGAACGGCCCGATGTAGCCGCCCAGGTTGCCCACCGAGTTGATCAGGGCAATGCCGGCCGCCGCACTGGCCCCGGCGAAGAAGCGGCCCGGCAGGGTCCAGAACACCGCCGTGCAGGAGAACAGGCTGAACGCCACCAGGCACAGAGCCGCCAGCTGCGCCGCCGGCAGGCTCAGCCAGGCGCTGAGGAACAGACCGATTGCGCCCAGCACGTACAGCACCGCCAGGTGGCCGTAGCGGTCGTTGAGACGATCCGAGCTGCGCGGGATGAGCAACAGCCCGATGATGCCGAATACATACGGCACCGAAGACACGAATCCGGTGGTCAGGTCGCTGCCGCCGAATTGTTTGATCAAGGTCGGCAACCACAGGCCCAGGCCGTAGATGCTCAAGGTCACCGGGAGGTAGAACAACGCCAGCAGCAGCACGCGAAAATCCTTGAGCGCATGCAGCGGGTTGCCGTGGCGGGTCTGGCCATAGGCTTGCAGGTCGTTCTGCAGTTCAGTGGCCAGCCAGTCTTTCTCAGCCTGGTTCATCCATTTGACCTGCTGCGGGCCATCGGGCAGCCAGCGCAGCACCGGCCAGGTCAGCAGGATGGCCGGCGTGCCGATGACGATGAACAACCACTGCCAGCCGTGCAGGCCGAGCACGCCGTCCATGCCCAGCAGAGCGCCGGACACAGGCCCGGTGATCATCATGGCGATGGGTTGGGACAGAATGAACAGACCCAGGATCTTGCCGCGGTGACGGACCGGGAACCACTGCGTGATGTAGTACAGCACGCCGGGAAAGAAGCCGGCTTCAGCCGCCCCCAGCAGGAAGCGCATGACATAGAAGCTGTGCGGACCTTGCACGAACGCCATGCCGATAGTGATGGCGCCCCAGGTGATCATGATGCGGGCGAACCAGCGACGGGCGCCGAAGCGTTCGAGCATCAGGTTGCTGGGGATTTCCAGTAGAAAGTAACCAATGAAGAACAGCCCTGCACCCAAGCCGTAGGCGGCGTCGCCGATGCCCACGTCCGCGCCCATGTGCAGCTTGGCGAAGCCCACTGCGGAGCGATCCACGTAGGCGATCAGGTACAGCAGAATCAGGAACGGGATCAATTTGAAGGTGATGCGGCGTATAAGCCCGAGTTCCTGGCTCATGGGATCGATCTCCACTTTCTTGTTTTTATGCTTGTTTTGGGTGGGAAGGCCACAGCGCCCCGTCGCCCTTTTCGGGGGGCCTGAACGACGCTCAACCTTCACTGAAATCGACTTTATAGTATTACTATTTGCTTCACAAGCTCTTCCAATCGACGATCCAATGGCCTATTTTGAGGGCATACACAAAAACAAGTCTTACAATAAGAGAGCCCTCATGCCTGACAACAAACCCACCCTGCGCTCGGCCCAATGGTTCGGTACGGCTGACAAGAACGGCTTCATGTACCGCAGCTGGATGAAGAACCAGGGCATCGCCGATCACCAGTTCAATGGCAAGCCGATCATCGGCATCTGCAACACCTGGTCCGAGCTGACGCCGTGCAACGCCCACTTCCGCACCATCGCCGAACACGTCAAACGCGGCGTGATCGAGGCCGGTGGCTTCCCTGTGGAATTTCCGGTGTTCTCCAATGGCGAGTCCAACCTGCGCCCCACGGCGATGCTCACCCGCAACCTGGCCAGCATGGATGTAGAAGAAGCGATCCGCGGCAACCCGATCGACGGCGTGGTGCTCCTCACCGGCTGCGACAAGACCACCCCTGCCCTGCTGATGGGCGCGGCCAGCTGCGACGTGCCGGCCATCGTCGTGACCGGCGGGCCGATGCTCAACGGCAAGCACAAGGGCAAGGACATCGGCGCCGGCACCATCGTCTGGCAGATGCACGAGTCGTACAAAGCAGGCCAGATCAGCCTCGACGAGTTTCTCTCGGCCGAGGCCGGCATGTCGCGTTCGGCCGGTACCTGCAACACCATGGGCACCGCCTCGACCATGGCCTGCATGGCCGAAGCGCTGGGCACTTCGCTGCCACACAACGCCGCCATTCCGGCAGTGGATTCGCGTCGCTATGTGCTTGCGCACATGTCGGGCATGCGTGCGGTGCAGATGGTCCGTGAAGACCTGCGTCTGTCGAAGATCCTTACCAAGGAGGCGTTCGAAAACGCCATTCGGGTCAACGCGGCGATCGGCGGCTCGACCAACGCGGTGATCCATCTCAAGGCCATCGCCGGCCGGATCGGCGTGGACCTGGAGCTGGACGACTGGACGCGCATCGGCCGCGGCACCCCCACCCTGGTCGACTTGCAGCCGTCGGGGCGCTTCCTGATGGAGGAGTTCTATTATTCCGGTGGTCTCCCGGCCGTCCTGCGCCGCCTGGGGGAAAACAATCTGATCCCCAACCCGGATGCTTTGACCGTCAACGGTCAGACGTTGTGGCAGAACGTGCAGAACTCGCCGATCTATGGCGAGGACGAGGTGATCCGCGCCATCGACAACCCCTTGGTGGCCGACGGTGGCATCTGCGTGTTGCGCGGTAATCTGGCGCCGCTAGGGGCGGTGCTCAAGCCCTCGGCCGCCACTCCTGCGCTGATGACCCATCGCGGTCGCGCGGTGGTGTTCGAGGACTTCGACATGTACAAGGCGCGCATCAACGATCCAGACCTGGACGTGGACGCCAGCTCCATCCTGGTCATGAAGAACTGTGGGCCCAAGGGTTATCCGGGCATGGCCGAGGTGGGCAACATGGGCCTGCCGGCCAAGCTGCTGGCGCAAGGAGTCACCGACATGGTGCGCATTTCCGACGCGCGCATGAGCGGCACTGCCTACGGCACGGTGGTCCTGCATGTGGCGCCGGAAGCGGCTGCGGGCGGGCCGCTGGCGGTGGTCCGCGAAGGCGATTACATCGAGCTCGATTGCGCCAGCGGGCGCTTGCACCTGGACATCCCCGACAGCGAACTGCAGGCCCGCCTGGCTGACTGGCAGGCACCATCGCAGTCGTTGCTGGTGGGCGGCTACCGGCAGCTGTACATCGACCACGTGATGCAGGCCGACCAGGGTTGCGATTTCGATTTTCTGGTCGGGTGCAGGGGGTCCGAGGTGCCGCGGCATTCGCATTGACCACCCCGCCCCGCGACGCCAGCCTGTAGGAGCGGTCAGTGGCCGCGAAAAAAGCACTACGGTGTATCAGGATATACCGTGGCGTTTTTTTCGCGGCCGATGACCGCTCCTACGAAATGGGCGGTGACTGGGCATAAAAAAACCCGACTCAAGGTCGGGTTTTTGCATCGCTATCAAGCAGGCATGAAGCTTACTTGGCGCGACCTTTGTACGAACCGCCTTCACGGGTGTCGATCTCGATCATGTCGCCGATCTCGATGAAGTCCGCAACGCTCAGCTCGGTACCGTTCTTGAGTTTGGCAGGCTTCATGACCTTGCCCGACGTGTCGCCGCGAGCGGAACCTTCGGTGTAGTCGACCTGACGCACGATGGTGGTCGGCAGCTCTACGCTGACCAGACGCTCTTCGAAGAACACGGCTTCGCAGACGTCGGTCATGCCTTCTTCCACGAATGGCAGAACGGCTTCGATGTCTTCGGCGTTCAGTTCATACATGGTGTAGTCGGTGGTATCCATGAACGTGTAGCTGTCACCGCTGATGAACGACAGGGTCGCTTCCTTGCGGTCCAGGATCACGTCGTCCAGCTTGTCGTCGGCACTGTAGACGGTTTCGGTCTTGTAGCCGGTCAGCAGGTTCTTCAGCTTGGTCTTCATGATCGCGCTGTTACGGCCCGACTTGGTGAATTCAGCTTTCTGAACCAGCCAAGGGTCGTTGTCGATACGGATCACGGTACCGGGTTTCAGTTCTTTACCAGTTTTCATTACGAATATCCGAATTTGGATGGTGATTTACAAAAATCTAGGCCGCGTATCATAGCCAATTTCGGTAAAACTGCACCAGCGCCGTCGCAAGATCAGCTTGTGCGGCCTGTAGCGCGCACCATTGACGCGCGTGCGCGACCAGTTCCGGCCAGTGTTCGAGGGCCTCGCGCCACGCCGGGCCGATGTCGGCGCCCTCCACGCTCTGGTTCCAGGCCCGCCACAGTCCGCGCAGCGCCGCATAGGCCGCGGGCGACAGGCCTTCGCCGTAGCGATCGAGGAACGCTTCGAGCTTTTCCCAGTGGGCGTATTCTTCCTGCACATAGATGTGCCAGACCATCGGCGCGGCGGCCCACTGGGCGCGAACGAAGGAATCTTCGCCGCGCACGGCATTGAAATCGCAGCACCACAGCAGCCGGTCATATTCGCTCTGGCGGACGAACGGCAGCACCTGGACCTTCAGGCTGCCTCGTTGCACCTGGCTGCCGACCTCCAGGGAAGCGTCGCCCAGCCATTGCCGTACATCGGCCAGCACTCGTCCTTCGGGGACCAGCAGATGGTTGCTGCGCGTATCGTCAGCCAGCGCGTCCAGCCATGAGGCCAGGCCACTGTGCTCGTAGGCGAACAGGGAGAGCACGCGCGCTCCCTGTTCGGGCTCAATCCCCAGTTCTGCGAGAAACGCCTGACGTGCCGCAGGATCGGCCTGGAAAGCCTCGCGCCGCTCGATCAGCCTGGCTTCGCGCAGCAGGCCACCGGTCCCCGTGGTGAAGCCGGGGAAGAAGAAGTACTTGCGCAGTCCGCCCGGCTGCGGCGACGGCAGGCCGTGGCAGCCATCGACCCAGGTTTCGGCGCTCAGGTAATCGAGGTTCAACCACAACGGTTTCGGGCTGCGGGCCGCCATCGCGTCGACGTATTCGGGCGGCAGCTTGCAGGCGAAGGCCCCCACCACTACGTCGGCGACCTCGGTCGCTTGCCATTCGCCACTCCAATGCCGGACTTCGACGCCGTCGTGCCACTGCTGCGCCTGCTCGGCGTTCGCCGCAGGCCACAGGCGGGCGAACGGCACCAGGTCGTCGACCCACAGACGAACCTGCATGCCGTGCTCGACCTGCAGCTGCCGGGCCAGGCGCCAGGTGATACCAATGTCGCCGTAGTTGTCCACGACCGTACAGAAAATGTCCCAGGTGGCCTTCATGGCTGACTCCAACGCAAACGGTTACACAAAGCGCGCTATTGTCCGCATAAACACCGGCGCACAGAAGCATTAAAGGCGGTTCGTGCGACAATCGTGCGCTCGCCCCAATCATCAGTCTGCCCATGAACAAGCCTGCCCTGCTGCAATCGATCATCGAACGCCTGACCCTGGACCTGGACGTGGCCCAGCGGGCTGCCCAGACGGCCTATGAAACCGCCACCCACGAAGAGAACGTGGCCGAGAACAAATACGACACGCTGGGGCTGGAAGCGTCCTACCTGGCCACCGGACAGGCGCGGCGAATGGAGGAGATTCGCCAGGGGCTGGCGAAGTTTCGTGCGTTGCAGTTGCGTGATTTTCGGGCGGGAATCGAGCTGGGCGCACTGGTGACGCTGGAATCGGCAACGGGTGCGCGCCAGTGGTTTTTCCTGGGGCCGGATGCGGCGGGGTTGAAGCTTGAGTTCGAAGGCTGCCTGGTCATGGTCATCACCCCACGCTCGCCGCTGGGGCAAAGCCTGTTGGGCAAAGAGGTGGACGATGAGGTCAGCATGGGCGGCAACGTTCAGGTCATCACCGAGGTGATTTGACGCCCGGAGCAAGTAGACACACCGCGTGAGACATTGACGCTGCAATCCCCTGTAGCAGCGGTGCAAGCCGCGTCCGGCCTCGACGCGGATTGTCTGATACACCGCATGCACCGCCGACGCGGCTCGCGCCGCTGCTACAGGGGTGTGGCAGCGGCGGTGAGGGTTACTTCTTGTCGGGCAGGGCGTAGGCGATCACGTAGTCGCCGCGGTCTGGCGACTGGCGCGCGCCGCCGGCGGTGATGACCACGTACTGCTTGCCGGTCTTGGGCGAGACGAAGGTCATCGGGCCGCCCTGACTGCCAACCGGCAGACGGGCTTTCCAGGCCTCTTCACCGGTGGCCGAGTTGAACGCCCGCAGGTAGTAGTCCTGTGTACCGGCAATGAACACCAGGCCACCCTGGGTCGACAGCGTGCCACCCAGGGTCGGCATGCCGATCGGCAGCGGCAGGTGCATCTTCACACCCATTGGGCCGGTGTCTTCCACCGTCCCGACCGGTACTTGCCACGCCACTTTCTGAGTCTTCATGTCGATCGCGGTCAAGGTGCCGAATGGCGGCGCTTGGCACGGGATGCCGGCGATGGACAGGAAGCGGTTCTTGTTCACCGCATACGGCGTGCCCTTGAGCGGCACCGCACCCATGCCGGTGTTCAGCGCTTCGCCACCCGAAGAAGCCTTGGCATCTTTCTGCTGAGGCACCATCTGCACCCACAGGCCCAAGCGCATATCATTGACGAAAATGAAGCCATGCACCGGATCGGTCGACAAGCTGCCCCAGTTCATACCACCCAGGGAGCCCGGGAAGCTGAGCGACACATCGGTGCCCGGCGCGGTGTACAGGCCTTCATAACGCATTTTCTTGAACGAGATGCGGCACAGCATCTGGTCGAACGGCGTGGCACCCCACATGTCCGATTCGCTCAGGTGTTGCGCGCCGATCTGCGGCATGCCCACCGACAGCGGCTGGGTCTTGGCATAGGGTTCGCCAGGAATGTCCGAGCCCTTGACCGGAATGTCCTGCACAGCGGTCAGCGGTTGACCCGTGGCGCGGTCCAGCACATAGATCTGCCCTGCCTTGGTACCGATCACCACTGCTGGCACGCTGCTGCCGTCAGGCTTGGGGAAGTCCATCAAGGTGGGCTGCATCGGCAGGTCGAAGTCCCACAGATCGTTGTGCACGGTCTGATAGACCCACTTTTCCTCACCCGTGGTCGCGTTCAGCGCCAGAATCGAAGCACCGTAACGATGGTTCAGCGCAGTACGTTCAACACCGTAGATGTCGGTGGACGAGCTGCCCATGGGCAGGAACACAGTGTTCATCTTCGGATCGTACGACATCGGCGCCCAGCTGTTGGGCGTACTGCGTACATAGGTGTTGTCGCCGGTCGGCGCCTGCTTGTCCTCAGGGTTGCCCGGATCGAAGGCCCAGCGCATCTCGCCGGTGATCACGTCGAAACCACGGATCACGCCACCGGGCATGTCGGTTTGCACGTTGTCGGCAACACGGCCGCCGACCACCACGGTAGTGCCTGCCATCAACGGCGCGGACGACAACTGATAGTAGGAATCGGGAACCTTGCCCAGACCGGCTTTCAGGTCCACCTGGCCATTGTTACCGAAGCCCTGGCAGAACTCGCCGGTGTCGGCGTCCACGGCAATCAGGCGGGCATCGATAGTGTTGGTCAGCAGGCGACGCTGGCAGTTGGCGCCGGGTGCGACCGACACCGCCTTGACTGGCGTGTTGCCTTCACTGGACTCAACCACCGGGCTGCTGGCATCGAAATACGCCAGGCCACGGCAACGCTGCCAGACCGCAGCCTGGGCATTGATCTCGTTCTTCCACAGCTCTTTGCCGGTGTCGGCATTCAGGGCGATGATGTTGTTGTGCGGGGTGCACACGAACACCTTGTCACCCACCTGCAACGGTGTGGCCTGATCTTCGGCGCCGTTGCCGTTGCTGATGGCAACGTCACCGGTGTGGTAGGTCCAGGCCGGTACCAGGCTGGCGACGTTGTCGCGGTTGATCTGGTCCAGGGCCGCGAAGCGATTGCCGCCTTCGTCGTTGCCGTAATGGGCCCAGTCTTTCTGCGCATTGGCCGGGTTGACCTGGGTCAGGCCGGGGCCTTCACCGGTCGGCGCGACCGAAGGGTGTGGTACGAACATGCCGGCGCCGCCAGCAACCACCGCCACCGCCAGCACGGCGCCGAGCACATAGCCAGCGCGGCCGCCGCTGAGGCCATTGGCCCGACGCAAGGTCGGATAGGCCAACGCCACCACCAGGCTCAGCACCGCCGGAGCGAACAGACGGGAGATTTGCGGCCAGAAGTTCAGACCGGCGTCGACCAGGGCCCAGATCACCGACAGCACCATAACCGCGGCGAACAGCCAGGCGCCCAGCAGGCGCGACTTGAACAGGGCGATGGCGGCGACGGTCATGCCCAGACCGGCCAGCAGGAAGTACCAGCTCCCCCCCAGCGCGGCGAGGTAGCCACCGCCAGCAAGATAGAGCAGTCCGAATACGAGTACGCCCAAGGCAGCGACCCAGATGGGCCAACGGCGCACCGCTGGCGAAGGTTGAGGCTTAGTCATGTTGCATGATCCTGTTGACGCATGAACGTTTCTGGAAGGTCGAACACAGTGTAGGCAAGCCTGTACGACACGCTTGTCATGACACGATGGGTGACGTGGTTCCACGACCTGCACGGCCTCCCGTCAAAGCTCCCGGAAGGGAAACGGGTGCCGCCGCAGCATTAACTAATTAGTTAGTTACGCAACGATATCAAAAAAATCCTGCAGCTGCGACAAATCGCCATAGCGCAGCGCGGTGAAACACTGTTGCACGGGCGGTAATACTGACCAGGTTTTGTCGAGACCGCAGGTAGGCTCAGGCCACGTTCTTGAAGAAGGCATGGCCACCCAGCACCAAGGTGCGGGTAGCGCCCTTTGTCCAGGCTGGCGGTGGGGAGAGGTGCGTGGCGTGGTAATGGGTGGCACCCCGGGTGGGGTCTGCCACCTGGCCGGCCACCACCTGTTCGGCTACTGCCAGGGCTTGCGCCAGCTGCGCCGGGGGAATGGGACGAGCGCCACTGACATAGGGGTAATTGGGATCGCGAAGGTTCCAGCAGCTGAACTGCCAGGGCTTGCGGCACACACCGATGTAGCCCTCGCCCCACCATGACCGTGGCTGGGCGTCCTGCACGCGGTTGCGGATGACCCAGGCCACCGCGATTTGTCCGCGGATGCCTTCGCCACGGGCTTCACCCCATAACGTTCGCGCAACGACATCGTGTACCTGTTGAATGTGTGTCATGGTGATCTCTGCTGATGAACGGTCGGGCGTGGCCAGATTGCGGAGCTGCGCACGGGTTTGCCAGCCGGCAACGATTCCCCACCGGCAGCGGCGTGGCGGTAGTTTCCCGATCCGAATAAAGCAGCCCAAGGCTTGAGACTTGGCGGTATTGGCTCTACAAATGACAGACCCAGCCTTCGCCGCACACTCACCAGCCCCTCGATCGCCCATGCCACCACGGAGGCCTGTCACCGATGCACGCACCTGACGACGACCTGGACATCGGAACCCGCACTTCCGATTGGGGATTGAGCCGTCTGCATGCCGCGACGTCGGTCAGGTGGGTGGCCAAGCTATTGGCCTGGGTGGCGCTGCTCACCGGTACTGCAGCGCTGTGCGAGTACGGGTTGGGTCGACCACTGCTCGATCACTTGGCGCCAGCCCTCACGGGAATGTCGCCACTGACGGCCATGGCCCTTGCCGCGCTGGCGCTTTCCTGCCTGCTGGGACGGCGTGCGCGCCCCAGTTGGCTGCTCGCCGGAGTCGCCGCGTGCATCGCCTTCGCCTTGCTGGGCGCGCACTTGCTCATCGGTCGTGACGTGTTCAGTGGCCCGGTGAACGCGTGGTTGTTTGCCCCTTCTGCGCTTGCTTTGGGCAGTGTTTCCCCGGCCACGGCGAGCTGTCTGGCCCTGCTGAGCGTGGCGCGCATGGCGCAACTCGCCGGTCGACACAAAGTCTGCGATGTCCTCGCCCTGCTCGCTTTCGCCGTGGCCGGCATTGGCCTGCTGGGTTATGCCTACGGCGTGAAGGACCTGTACTCGGTGCTGCTGTTCAACGCCATGGCGGTCCACACCGCCCTGGCGCTGGTGTGCCTGGCGGTATCGATGATGCTGTTTCAGGCCGACCAGGGCTGGTTGAACGTGGTCACGCTGAGCAATCGCGCCGGCGCCGCGACCCGTCGACAGTTGCTACTGACCGCCATCCTGCCAGTCATCGGCTGGCTGCTGCTATCGGCCGTCAACGCCCGTGCCATTGGTGCGCCTGCCGCACTGGCCCTGGTGGTGGCAACGGTGTTCATGCCGCTGGTGATTCTGATCATCAAGGATGGCCGGGTAACCGCTCGACTGGACCTTCAACGGCACAAGCAGCGGCGACTGGAAACCACCATAAGGCAGCGTCTGGAGCTGGAACTGGACGAGAAGCGGGCCGAGCTGGAACAGGAATCGGCGCAACGCATCGTCGCCGAACAGGCAATGAACCGCGCCCAGCGCCTGGACGCAGTGGGCCAATTGACGGGCGGCATCGCTCATGATTTCAACAATCTGCTGATGGGCGTTTCAGGCAATCTCGAATTGCTCCATCGCCACGTCGTAAGCGATCCCAAGGCGCTGAAGTACGTGACACGGGCCACCCTGTCGACCGAAAAGGGCATTCGCCTGACCGGGCAATTGCTGGCCTTCTCACGCACGCAACGCCTGAACGTATCGGCGGTCAATCTCGCCGATAGCGTCAACGCTGCCTTCGAACTGGTGGGTAACGCACTGGGCCCTGACATCAACATCGACATGCAGACGCCGAATCGTCATCTGTTCGTCAGCACCGACCCGCTGCAACTGGAGATGGCCATCCTCAACCTGGCCCTGAACGCCCGAGATGCCATGCCCGATGGCGGCTGGTTCACCGTCAAGTGCTCGCCCACCGAGCCGTCGAGCACGCCGCCCACGGTATCGATTCACGTCAGCGACAGCGGCACGGGCATGTCGCCCGAGGTGCTGGCCAAGGCCTGTGAACCCTTTTTCACCACCAAGGAATCGGGCCGCGGTACCGGCCTGGGCCTGGCTCAGGTGTATGGCCTGTGCCGTCAATGCGGCGGGGATCTGAGGATCACCAGTGAACCGGGCCAGGGCTCGACTTTCGAGCTGGTGCTGCCTGCGGCCGAGCGACCGCAGGTGCCCTCGCGCGGCGTGGTGCAGCCCATGACGACCGCGCCGGCGATACCCTTCGCCCAGCCGGTGCTGGTCGTCGACGATGATGATGCGGTACGCACGGTGCTGGTCGATGACCTGCGCGCCCGCGGCTACCAAGTGATCGACGTCGACCGCGGCAGCAAGGCATTGGCGCTGCTGGGCAACACCCGCTTCGCGGTGGCCGTCATCGATTTTCTGATGCCGGAGATGAACGGCGCCGAGCTGGCGCGCAAGGCCCGCCAATTCGTTCCGCAGTTACCGATCATTTTCATCAGCGGCTACGCCGACACCCTCGCGCTCGACGCCATCGCCGGTGCCGTGGTGCTGCGCAAACCGTTCGAACTTGCCGAGCTGGATCGATTGGTCAGGGAGTTGGCCGACACAACTCAGCCAGTCACCTGATTTTGCTGGGTGCAGCCGCGCCTCGACACGTCAAGTGGACGGGTTCTGCACGAACGTCGAACGCTCATTTTCAAAAAAATCGGAACCTTCGGCACAACCGGGCGCCCTAATCACAGCGTACGTACCATGCATACGCCATGGCTGCCTCTTGGGTCTGAGCCAGACCGTCCATCACGGAGATTTTGAAATGACCGACGCTCATAAAGAAACGATCAAGGTACTCAACGACCTCATCGAGACATCGAAAGATGGTGAGGCTGGTTTCAAGGATCTCGCCGAGAACACCAAAAACGCCGAACTCAAAGGCGTCTTCACCACCGCTGCTGCCGACACCGCTTCCGGCGCTGCCGAGTTGCAAGCCTACGTCCGTCAACTGGGTGGCGAAGCTGAAACCACCACCAGCGTCGCCGGCGATCTGCACCGTCGTTGGGTCGACCTGAAGTCGGCCATCACCGGTAAAGACGATGTTGCCCTGCTCAACGAAGCCGAGCGTGGCGAAGACGTTGCCAAGAAGAGCTACACCAAGGCACTGGAAAACAAGGATGTGACCCCTGAGGCACACGCTTTGATCCAGAAGCAATTCGAAGGCGTGATGCGCAACCATGACAAGATCAAGGCCCTGCGTGACGCAGCTCGCGCTCAGAAATGAGTGAAGGGCTTGGGCGGCTGCCAAGGCCGCCCGAGCCGTGCTTTTCCCGCCACGTTCCCCGCCTCGACAACACCCCTGCCCTCGCGCAACCCACTCAACGTATCACGTAGCCTGCAACCGGGGCCGGTACCTTGACGTCACCCTGAAAGCGACGCCATTCCTTCTCGATTTCCTTGTAACCCATGAACACGCTCACACGCTTGGCATCGGCCAGGTCGCTGTTGGTCAGGTTTTGGGTGTAGTGCGTGGGCACGAATGCCACCGTCATACCGACCACGGAGCCGTCTTTGCCATACACCGGCCCGCCGGACATGCCTACGGCGCTGGGACCATCGTGGATGGAATAGAGCACGCCATCGTTGAGGTTCTGGAGCAGCAGCTTGCCTTCCTTCACCTGACCACTGCCTTTGACGGGCATCAGCAAAGGGCTGAAACCCACAGCGGTGACGCTTTCGCCAACTGTTGCCTGACGCCAGTGCGGCGCCGAAGTGGCTTTGCGCTTGATGAAGACCACGTCGCCGCGACCGCGGTACGCGACATCACTCAGATAAGGCGTGTGCTTGGCAGAAACGGCGTAGTCCTCGTTCCATTGCACGGCCGAGGCTTGATACAGAAGAGGCGCGGGAAGACTGGAGGTAACCATGAAAGCGTCTTTGTAGGCAGCATCGCTTACAAAGGGAGTCGGGATGCCATTACAGCCGGAAAGAAGCAGACCGAGCGTCAGGCAGATAGATCGATTCATTGTGTTCCAATGGAGCAATCCCATTTCTGGGATTATAAAAGCAACCTTGCTTGCGTGGTTCTCACCCCTCTGGATGAGAATAGGTTCGCTTGCGCGAGTGTTTGTAAAGACCCTGGATGTCAACGCAGGCCTGTAGCGCTACGTGGAGATCCAGGCCGCCATTGTTCCCTGGCGATCCTGTCGGATCGTGACTGACAGCATGATCGGGTGTCGGTCGGCATGATCAGGAAGCTCAAAGGCTGCATAGGGCATGTCGAACCAACCAAGGCCATGACGCCCTGAATTCAGGACGCAATGACCGATGATGACATTGTGCCATCACTTGTTGCGAGCAAGCAACTTCGATGATGGCTGTTGGCCCTCATGTGTTCGCCTGTAATGGGGGTATCGGTCGAGTTGTCAGAGACTTTAATATCACAGTGACACTACTGTGACGTGGTTCCGCTTTGCGTGCTAAAGGACCCACCAGGGACCGTTCACAACGCCCAGAGCGGCCCATTGGCAAACCTGGATTCGATCCACGCCTTGAACGCCAGAACAGTGGCCGCCGGGAATTTCGAGGACGGCCGTATCAGGTAGACCCCGCCCACTGAATCCAATCGCCAGTCGGGCAGTACCTGAACCAGCTCGCCTGACGCCAGCTGACGGCTCATCAGCCACTCACCCGCGCCAAGAATGCCCACGCCCGCCAATGCGGCGCTGAGCAGGGTTTCGCTGTCGTTGGAGGTCAGGGTGCCCTGGGTCGTCACGCTCTCCTGCCGCTGCGCATGGTGCAGCCGCCACTCGGGAAACGACGCCAGCCCGCTGAAGCGCAGGCAGTTGTGCCGGACAAGGTCGCTGGGTCTGAGCGGCATGCCGAACCGTTCGATGTAGGCGGGAGCCGCGCAGAGTATGCGGCGATGGTCGCAGAGCTTGTTGGCGATCAGCCGGCTGTCGTCCAGCTCGCCGATGCGCAGGGCCAGGTCATAGCCCTGCTCGATGATGTCGACGACATGCTCGCTGTAGTCGGCGATGATCGACACACCAGGGTGCGCGCTTAGAAATTCGGGCAACAACGGCGCCACCCACAGGCGCCCCATGGCGGCCGGCAGCGCCAGGCGCAAGACGCCGCGCACCTGCGCGACGCCCGAGGTGGCCTGCTGCTCGGCTTCGGCGATCTGGGACAGCGCCGAGCGCAGGCGCTGCTCCAGCGTCGCGCCGACGTCGGTGATGCGCACCTGGCGGGTCGAGCGCTCCATGAGTCGCACGCCCAGCCGCTTTTCCATGGCGGCCAGGCGTTTGGAAATCACCGTGGGATGACGCTGCAGCAACCGACCAGCGGCGACGAACGAGC
Source organism: Pseudomonas sp. PS01301 (assembly GCF_029960215.1). Taxonomy (NCBI): domain Bacteria; kingdom Pseudomonadati; phylum Pseudomonadota; class Gammaproteobacteria; order Pseudomonadales; family Pseudomonadaceae; genus Pseudomonas; species Pseudomonas sp. PS01301. The sequence continues at coordinate 57,227 of NZ_JASCPM010000008.1, forward strand.
CCTGGCTGGCGACGGCCAGGAAGGCGGCGATCTCGTCGCTGTGCTGACTGTCGAGCAGGTCCGGGGTCATGGCGTCAGAACGATCGCCCCGCCCGACTGCCCCGACTCGAGTGCCTCATGGGCACGCGCTGCTTCGGCCAGCGGATAGGTCTTCCAGATCCGCGGCGTGATGATCCCCGCCTCGACCGCTGCCAGCACGTCGGCGGCGCGCTCCTGATACTCGGCGGTGGATGCCGTATGAGCCACGATCGACGGCCGGGTCAGGAACAGCGAGCCCTTGCCATTGAGGGTGGACAGCTCGACCGCCGCCGGAGCGCCCGAGGACGCGCCGAACGACACCATCAGGCCCCGCGGTCGCAGGCTGTCCAGGGACGCCTCGAAGGAGATCCGTCCGATCGGGTCGTAGACCACGTCCACCTTGCGCCCCTGGGTCAGCTTCGCCACATCCGCAGCCAGCGTGGCCGCGTCGAACACCAGCACCTCGTCGCAGCCCACGGCCTTGGCCCGCTCGACGCTTTCAGGCTTGGACACCACACCGATGACGTATGCGCCCAGGTGCTTGGCCCACTGGCCCATGATCTGCCCCAGGCCACCGGCGACGCCGTACAGCAGCATCGTCGTTTCGGGGCCCACCGGGTAGGTGGATTTGAGCAGGTATTGCGCAGTGATGCCTTTGAACAGCACCGCCGCCGCCTGCTCGAAGCTGACGCCAGCGGGCAGCTTCACCAGACGTTCCGCGGGATAGAGCCGCTGCGCCGCATAGCCGCCCAGCGGGCCTGTGGCATAGGCCACGCGGTCGCCCGGCTGCACGTTGGTGACCCCAGCCCCCACCGACACCACGGTGCCGGCACCTTCCAGGCCGAGGCCGGACGGCAGCGGCACCTTGACCGCACCGTTGCGCTGGGTGACGTCGAGATAATTCACGCCAATGGCCGCCTGCTGCAGCCACACCTGCCCCTCCCCCGGCGCCTGCTCGGCCACAGTGTCCTCCCACAGCACGGAAGGATCGCCCGGTTGATTGAAACGAATCACTGCGGCCATGTCGTTCTCCAGTCGGTCAGTAGTGCGAGTGAGTATGGAAACTCGCTCGGGGTTCTACAAGACGGTGGATTTGCAGTATATACCTGCATGGGGTGCAGCAATACCGACGTGAAAACGTTGCGCACCTTGCTGGACCGATTGCCTGGATGACTGGGGTTGTTTACCTTCAGGCCGTTGATCGGCGCTGAGTGAGAGAGTCACATGGACACGTCATGGTGGTGATTGCAGACAAAGGCACGACTTCCATAGGCCTGGTGCACGAAGCCTTGTACGGTGCAGTGCAGCGCGGTATCGATGTTCAGCCAGTGCTGCGCGAAGCAGGCATCGACCCTGGATTGCTCGATGCCCCCCAGGCAAGGGTCTCGGCCATGGCGTTTTCTCGGCTCTGGGTTGCCCTTGCTGATCGGCTCGACGACGAGTTTTTCGCCATCGACGCGCACCCTCTGCGCAGAGGCAGTTTCCGTCTCATGTGCCATGTCGCCTTGGGATGACATTCGCTCGAACAAGCGCTGCGTCGGATTCTATCGTTCCTGCGCGCCACGCTGGATGATATCCACGGCGAGTTGACCTTCCAGGACAACTGGGCGGTATTGATCATTCATGATCAAGGCATCGAAAGACGCCTGTTCAGCTACGGTACCTGGCTCATCCTCGTACACGGATTGCTGTGCTGGCTCGGTGGACGGCGCCTGCCCATCCACAGCATCAGTTTCCGGCCAGCCCAACCGCTGGATGACAGTGACTACCGCCTGCGCTTTTGCGAGTCCCTGACATTCGGTGTCGGACCGACGACCGTCCGGTTCGACCGCGCCCTGCTCGCTCTTAAAGTCGTTCAGACGCCGGCAACCCTGACAAGCTTTCTGGAAGAGGCGCCGGGCAATTTGCTGGTCAAATATCGAAACGATGAAAGCACCGGCGCGAAAGTCCGCCAGAGGCTCCGGGGGGTGGATCCGGAGAGCTGGCCCGAGTTCGACAGGCTGGCGAAATCGCTGGGCACGTCCAGTTCGACCTTGCAGCGACGACTTCAATCCGAAGGCTTGAGCTATCAACGACTCAAGGATGATTTGCGCAGGGACATGGCCATTCATCTGCTGGGTCGCGAAGAGCTCACAGTCAACGATGTAGCGCTGCAGGCCGGCTTCCAGGACGCCAGTGCCTTCCATCGCGCCTTCAAGAAATGGACGGGGGTGAGTCCGGGCTTCTATCGTCGTGCAGGGCCTGATGAGAAATGAGCGCGACGAAAAATACGCTTGATGAACGATAGCCACGAACGCTTTGTTCGCAAGGGCTGACGAAACACCCCGGCCCGCTTCATGCCTGTCTTGGCACTGTCCAAACACCCCACGCATAACGATGACTTTGGACATGGGCCTATGCCATGTCTGCGCCTACGATATTCGAACGCAAGCCACGGCCTCCTGCCCTTGGCCTGGTCGAACAACACCTGTGCACTTCAAAACAAGAATAAAACCGAAGGAGACACGTTATGCAGCCAGTGAACGTCTTCGCGCTCGCCAAGGATTCAAGGTTCAACCGCTTTCATGGTTTGATACTTTTCTGGTGCGTGCTCATTCTTATCATCGACGGCTACGACCTTGCGGTTGTCGGCGCCGCGCTGCCGGCCATCATGAAGGACATGAACATCGAGGCGACCAGCGCGGGCATCATGGCGGGCTCGGCGCTGTTCGGGACGATGCTAGGGGCGATCTTCCTCGGCACGCTGGCCGATCGCATCGGCCGGCCAAAGATGACCGCCATCTGCGTCGCGCTGTTCAGCCTCTTCACCGCTGGCGCAGGACTGACCAACGACCCCATCAGTTTCAGCATCATGCGATTCATCGCAGGGCTGGGCATCGGCGGCGTCCTGCCTATCTGCACCGCGCAGATGGGCGAATTTTCACCTTTGAAACTGCGAACACGGCTGGTCACGCTGGTGTTCGCCGGCTATTCCGTGGGCGGGATTATGGTTGCCCTGACCGCCAAGCAGCTGATCGAAAGTCATGGCTGGCAGTGGGTGTTCTATGTCGCGGCGCTTCCTGTGATCTTGATCCCGTTCATTTTGAAAACCATGCCTGACTCCATCGGCTACATGCTCAAACAGGGGCAGCAGAATGAACTCAGGGATATTGCGCGGAAACTCGACCCTCGCATTGCCATTCCCGAAGACGCGCTCATGGCGGGCAACCCCGAGATACTCGACAAACAGGATTCACCGGTACGCAACCTGTTCGCCAATGGCCGCGGTTTCAGCACGGTAATGATCTGGGCCGCCTTCGTGACCGGGCTGTTCATGGTCTATGCCCTGAATTCCTGGCTGACCAAGTTGATGGCAATGGCCGGCTTCAGCCTGGGGTCGGCTCTGAACTTCGTGATCGTGTTCAACGTTGGCGCGATCGCCGGCGCGCTGGGAGGTGGCTGGCTGGGTGACCGATTCAACATCAAGCGTGTGCTGGTGTGTTTCTACATCGTTGGCGCACTGGCGTTGGTCGCCTTGGCCTACACCCGCTCGCCTGCCCTGCTCTACGTGGTGGTTTTCGCGGTAGGCGCATCGACCTTGGGCACACAACTGCTGGCCTACGCCTATGCCGGGGACTTCTACCCTTCGACAATCCGGGCCACGGGCGTGGGTTTCGCCTCGGGCGTGGGGCGCATAGGCGCCATCGTTGCACCGGTGCTGATCGGCTGGCTGATCTCCATGCATCTGCCTCTGGAGCAGAATTTCATGGCCATTGCGCTCGCCGGACTTATCGGAGCGGCAGCCGTTTCGCTGGTCAATCAGTCGCTTGCCGACTCCTCCCAGACACGTTCGGCGAGTCGGTCGAAATCGAGCATGGACAGCTCGGGATTGAATCCCGATGTTTCTAAATCCACTTGAATCGGTACCTGTATGAATCGACTGTCTCAACCCCCCTTGAGCCCCCCGCTTCTGGTGCAGGCAGTGGACTGGGCCATCACCTCACGGCGCAGTATCAGGGCTTTTCTTCCGGACCCTGTGGCCCGGGAAGACGTGGAAGGCATTCTCGACGTCGCCCGGTTCTGCGCCACGGGCGTGAATATGCAGCCCTGGCGCGTGCACGTGGTCACGGGCGATGCCAAGCGGCAGCTGTCCAGCGCCATCGCGGATATCGACAACGATCCTGCACATGCCGGCCAGTTGCTCGATCCCTACGAGTATTACCCCAGGGAGTGGGTGACGCCCTATCTGGATCGCAAGAAGAAAGTCGGCTGGGAGCTGTACGGGCTGCTGGGCATTGCCAAGGGCGACAAGCAGCGCATGCACGAACAGCACGGGCGCAACTATCGATTCTTCGATGCGCCAGTCGGCCTGCTGTTCACCATCGATCGTGTGCTTCAACAAGGCAGCCTGCTCGACTACGGCATGTTTCTGCAAAGCGTGATGGTTGCCGCCAGAGCCCGTGGTCTGCATACCTGCCCGCAAGCTGCCTTTCTGAAGTATCACCACGTCATCGCCGAAGTACTCGGCATCCCCGACGAGCAGATGCTGGTGTGCGGCATGAGCCTGGGCTACGCAGACGATTCCAGTGTCGAGAACGAGCTGGTCACCGAGCGCGAAGCGGTCAGTGCTTTCACGACCTTTCATCACAACAACAAAGAGACTCCCCCATGAAGCCCGCCGACCGTTACGAGTGCCTCGACAAGACTCCGGCCAATCATCTCCCTCTCACCCCGCTAGGGTTTCTGGACAGAGCGGCATGGGTCCATCCGAACCGCGCTGCGGTCGTGTACGGATCGATCACTCGCACGTGGGCGCAGACGCGAGAGCGATGCATGCGCCTGGCCGCCGCGCTGGTCGCGCGAGGACTGGGCGCCGGCGACACGATCTCGATCATGTGCCCCAACACACCCGCCATGCTGGAAGCGCATTTCGGTATTCCCCTGTGCGGCGCGGTGCTCAATACCATCAATTGTCGGCTCGATGCCGAAGGGGTGGCATTCATCTTGAGGCATGCCGAGTCGAAGGCCGTCCTCGTCGATCGCGAGTACGCCAGCGTGATGGCCGACGCACTCGAACTGCTTGATCCTGCCCCGATCGTGATCGATATCGATGACCCCTTTGCGCCCTTGGGCCCATCGATCGGCGTGGTGAGCTATGAGGCGCTGCTTGCCGGCGGCGACCCAGGCTTCGAGGGCGTTTGGCCGGTCGATGAATGGCAGCCCATGGCGCTGAACTACACGTCCGGTACCACTGGAGACCCCAAGGGCGTTGTCACCAGCCATCGAGCAACCTATTTGATGAGCCTGTTGCAGATGACCAACTGGCCGCTGCCACGTGCTCCTCGATATCTATGGACGCTGCCGATGTTCCACGCCAATGGCTGGTGTTTCACCTGGGCGATCACCGCTGCCGCGGGCACCCATGTCTGCATGCGCAAGGTCAATGCCGACGCCGTGTTCGACGCGATCGACACGCACGGCGTGGATCATTTCTGCGCCGCACCGGTGGTCATGGCAATGATTGCCGACGCACGTGATCGCGCGCCACTGCGTGCCCCTGTCCGGGTGCTGACAGCCGGCTCCCCTCCGCCTGCATCGGTACTCAGCGCCGTGGTCGCCCTGGGCTTCGATGTGGATCATGTGTACGGGATCACCGAGGTGTCCGGCACGCCGGTTAGTTGTGTCTGGCAAGACGGCTGGGACGCCTTGAGCGATAGCGAGCAGCGCGCATTGCGTGTCCGGCAAGGCGCCAGGGCTGCGACGTTCGAGGGGTTGATGGTGGCCGATCCGGACACCTTGGTCCCGGTGCCGCATGACGGAGTCACCACGGGCGAGCTGTTGCTGCGCGGCAACACCGTGATGATGGGATACCTGAAGAACGCATCAGCCACTGGCAAGGCATTCGAGGGAGGATGGTTTCACACGGGGGACATCGCGGTCGTGCATGAGGGCGGCTATGTGCAGATCACCGATCGTTCGAAAGACATCATTATCTTGGGCGGGGAGAACATCTCATCGATCGAGGTCGAGGATGTCATTCACTGCCATCCCAGCGTCCTGCACGCCGCCGTGGTTGCCCAGCCAGACGAGAAATGGGGCGAGGTACCATGCGCTTTCATCGAACTCAAGACGGGTGCGGCAGAACCCAGTTCTGCGGAGCTCATAGGGTTCTGCCAAGCGCGCCTGGCCAGGTTCAAATGCCCGCGACAGGTCATTTTCACGGAGCTGCCGAAGACGGCCACAGGCAAGATCCAGAAATTCGTGCTGCGCGAGCGCGCCGGTAGCAAGGCGGCTATTTCTCGGCTGGCGTCCAGCGGCTGATGGTCCGTCGACGGATGCGGCTTCACAGACAGGGCGGTGCTCCACGCATCGCGAGCACTGCCCTGACTGTTACCCATCCGAATCTCCTTTGCACGCTTTGAGTGCAGGATTCCCATCCTGGAGCACAGCACCACTCCCCTGAGGAAACGAGATCAAATAAATAAAGAGTAAAAACAATCATTTATACTCAGTGGCCTGGTTATTGCTTTGGCACTGACGTCACGCGCCCCACGTGATACCAGTTTCCCCCAGCGCCTCCACGCCCTGGGTGACCCGGCCCCAACGATGCGGCTGCGGTTCACAAGCGAAACGCTCGACACCCCGTTCAGCCGACAGCGTCGTCGGTCACGTGAAATCAGGCCCCACCTTCCCTCGCCTGCATTTCATCCAGCCCCACTCCTCCCCTTTTCCGGTTTGCACGGCGGCCCGTTCGGCTGTCCGCGATCGGGCAGGCGATGGCATGACGGGGCTGGTTTCAGGAGCACTGAGCATGGCTATCAATCGTCGTACCTTCCTGCGTTCGTCCGCCATTTCCGCTGCCGCATTGTCGGCGTTGAGCTTCAAGAGCCTGTCGGCCTTCGCCGCCGACGACGCGATCAAGATCGCCTCGCTGTACGACAGCTCGGGCGGCCTGGACATCTATGGCAAGCCGATCGTGGATGCTTTGACGTTCGCCACCGAAGAGCTGAACGCCCAGGGCGGCCTGCTCGGCCGGCCGCTGAGCCTGATCAAGTACGACACCCAGTCCAACATGCAGCTGTACGCCCAGTACGCCCAGCAGGCGGCGCTCAAGGATCGGGTGGCGGTGGTGCATGCGGGCATCACCTCCGCCTCCCGTGAAGTGGTGCGTCCGGTGCTGGACCGCTACAAGACGCTGTACTTCTACGACAACCAGTACGAAGGCGGCGTGTGCGATCGCAACTTCTTTGGCACCGGCGTGACCCCAGGCCAGACCGTGGAGAAGCTGGTGTCCCACGTGACCCAGAAGTGGGGCAAGAAGGTCTACATCGTCGCGGCCGACTACAACTACGGGCAGATCGTCACCGCCTGGGTGAAGAAGTACGTCGAACAGGCTGGTGGGTCGAGCGTGGGGATCGAGTTCTTCCCGCTGGACGTGACCAACTTCGGCGCCACCATATCGAAGATTCAGGAAGCCAAGCCGGACTTCGTCTGGTCGGCTCTGGTCGGCGGCGCTCACATGTCCTTCTATCGCCAGTGGAAGGCTGCCGGCATGACCGGCAAGCTGCCGATCGCTTCGACCACCTTTGCCGGCGGCAACGAGCACATCGTGCTCTCGCCCGAAGAGTGCAACGGCATCCTGATCTGCCAGAACTATGTGCAGGAACTGCAGACCCCACTCAACACCGCGTTCGTCGAACGCTTCCATACCCGCTTCGGCGCCGACTATCCGTACATCACCGAACTGGCGATGGGCGCCTATCAGGGCATGATGCTGTGGGCCGAGGGCGTTCGCCAGGCCGGTTCGATCGAGCGCATGGCGGTCATCGAGGCGCTGGAGAAAGGCATCAGCCTGGACCTGCCCAGCGGCAAGGTCAGCATCGACCCGGCCACCCACCATTGCATTCTGGACGTGCACATCGCTGAGGTGCGCGATCGCCGCCTGGAGGTGGTGCAAAGCTTCGCCCAGCAGGCCCCTTCGGACACCGCCGCTGTCTGCGACCTGGTCAAGAACCCGCGTGATGCCAAGCAATACAGCATCGCGCTGTAAGGAGACGGACATGGATTGGGCCGCGATTTTTTCCCTGCAGATCGTCGGCGCCATCGCCACGCTGGTGCTGCTCAGCATCGGTCTGGCGGTGGTGTTCGGCATGATGAAGATCATCAACCTGGCGCATGGCGAGTTCATGATGCTCGGCGGTTACGTCGCCGTCCTGGCAACTCACCATCTGCATGTGCCGATCTGGATCTCGATCCTGGTGCTGGCGCCGCTGACGGTGGGCCTGTTCGGCATGCTGGTCGAGCGCTTGCTGATACGCCACCTCTACGGCCGCATGATCGACACCATGCTGGCCACCTGGGGCTTGAGCCTGGCGCTGACCGGCACGGCGACCATGCTGTTCGGCAACACCACCGTGGGCATCAGCTCACCGTTGCCGGGCATCACCCTGGGTACCTATCAAACCAGTGGCTACGGGCTGTTCGTCATCGCCGTGGCCGTGGCAGTGTTGCTGGGGATGTGGGCGCTGCTGCGCTTCACCCAGTTCGGCCTGTGCGCCCGGGCGACCATGCAGAACGCCAAGATGGCCGCCGCCCTGGGTGCCAACCCCGGACGCATCTACAGCCTCACCTTTGGCCTGGGTGCGGCCTTGGCCGGGCTCGGCGGCGCGGTCCTCGCACCGCTCACCGGGGTGATCCCGACGCTGGGCGCCAGCTACATTGCCAAGGCCTTCATCACCGTGATCGGCGGCGGCAGCGCTGTCATCACCGGCACACTGAGTGCGGCCGGTGCGTTCGGCGTCATCAGTCAGGTGGTGACCTTCTTCAGCACCCCGGTGTTCGGTGAGGTGGCCCTGTTGCTGGCCGCCATCGTGTTGATCCGCGTGTTGCCTCAGGGCATCACCGGTCGTTTCTTTCGGAGGGCGTTCTGATGCCTGTCGCATTTCGTGATCTGCTGCCGGTGCTCGGCTGCGCACTGGCCGCCGTGCTGGTCGGCGTTCTGCCGTATTGGCTGGACCTGTTCACCCTGCTCTCGCTGACCATCTATCTGGTCATGGCTTTGCTGGCGCTGAGTCTGGCGTTCATCTGGGGTTTCGGCGGCATCCTGTGTTTCGGGCAAGCCGCGTTCTTCGGCCTGGGGGCCTATGCCTATGCGGTCGGTGTGCTGAACATCGGCGACAGCACCTGGCCGGTATTGCTGGCCATTGCCGTGCCCGCCCTGTTCGCTGCGGCCATGGGCTACTTCATGTTCTACGGCGGCATCAGCGATGTGTACCTGGGCGTGATCACCCTGGCGGTGACGCTGATTCTGTTCAACGTGATGAATTCCACCTCGGGCAGCGAATACCACATCGGCAGTGCTTTGCTTGGCGGTTTCAACGGCATTCCGGCGATCCCGACGCTCAACGTGCCGTTCGATCCCGAGCGCGTGCTGGAGCCCGAAACCTTGTTTCAGGTGATCGGCGGCGCCTTGATCCTCTGCTACCTGGGCCTGCGCGGACTGCTCGCCAGTCGCTTCGGCAAGGTGGTAGTGGCCATCCGTGAAAACGAGCAGCGCGCCGGTTTGCTCGGCTATGACACGCGCCTGCACAAGCTGATCGTCTTCAGCCTGGGCGGCGGCATCGCCGGCCTGGCCGGGTGCCTGTACGCCAACTGGGGCGCATTCGTCAGCCCGGGTGTGTTTGGCCTGGCGCAGTCGGCGCAGATCATTATCTGGGTCATCGTCGGCGGTCGCGGTACCTTGTTCGGGCCGATCCTGGCCTGCATCGGCCTGCAGGCGCTGATGGCGCGCCTGGGCGAACAGCAGACGGTGGACAGCGGCCTGGTATTGGGTGCGATTCTGCTGACCTTCGTCATGCTGCTGCCGCGTGGCTTGCTGCCCAGCCTTGGCACGTTGGCCGGGCGCGTGTTCAAGCGTCGTCCCGCTTCCACCAGCGCCGTGCCACAGGAGGGCGCCGTATGAGCGTGCTTCTGCAAACCCAAGGTCTGGGCGTCAGTTTCGGCGGCGTGCACGCCGTAAAAGCGGTGGATTTCACCCTGCACCGCGGTGAACTTCGCTGCCTCGTCGGTCCCAACGGTGCCGGTAAAAGTACGTTCTTCAAACTGCTCAGCGGGCAGCTGAAGCCGACCCACGGCAGCTGCCACTTCCAGGCCGAGCGTATCAGCGGCCTGCCGCCGCACCGTATCGCGCGCCTGGGCATCGGCATCAAGACGCAGACACCCAGTGTGTTCGACGGCCTCGATGTACTGGAAAACCTGCGCCTGGCCGCCAGTCGCAACCAGAGCGCCGCGCAGGCCCGGCAAACCGCCGAGCAGACGCTGCAACGCATCGACCTGAGCGAACACCGCCACCGTCTGGTAGGCGACTTGGCCCACGGTCAACGGCAATGGGTCGAGCTGGGCATGATCCTCGCCTCGAAGCCGACCCTGGTGCTGCTGGACGAGCCCGCTGCCGGCATGACCTATCAGGAAGTGCGCAAGACCGCCGCCCTGATCAAGGAGATCAACGCGCACAGCACGGTGGTGGTGGTCGAGCACGACATGGAGTTCATTCGCCTCATCGCCGGCACGGTCACCGTGTTCAACCAGGGCGCGGTGCTGGCCCAAGGCAGCTTTGCCGAGGTGACTCGGAATCCGTTGGTGCGCGAAGCCTATCTGGGCAAACAGGAGATCAAACATGCTTGAAGTCAATGGATTGTGTTCCGGCTACGAGCGCGTGCCGGTGCTGCGCGACATCGCTCTGCGCGGCGCCACCGACAGCTGCATCGGCGTGCTCGGGCGTAACGGCATGGGCAAGACCACCCTGCTGCGCGCGCTTATCGGCGAGCTGCCAGCGCTGTCGGGCAGCGTGCGGTTCGCAGGCCAGGACCTGAGTCGTGCCGACGCCAGCCAGCGGGCACGGGCCGGCATCGGCTACGTGCCCCAGGGCCGGCAGATTTTCCCGTTCCTGACCGTCGGCGAGAATCTGCGCATGGGCTGCGTGAAGCACTTCGCCCAGGCCCCGGCCACCATCGAGCGGATCCTGGCGTATTTTCCGCGTCTGCAACGGCTGCTCGACCAACCCGGTGGCGCCTTGTCGGGCGGCGAACAACAACTGCTGGCCCTGGCGCGCTGCCTGTGCGGCAACCCGAAGCTGATCCTGCTCGACGAACCCACCGAAGGCATCCAGCCCTCCATCTGCGACGAGATCATCGAAACCCTGCAACGCCTGCGTCGCGAACAAGGCCTGGGCATCATTCTGGTGGAACAGGACATCGACTTCCTGACGGCGCTGGCCGATCGCATCCTGATCATCGAGAACGGCCAGTTGGTCGATGAAGTCGACCCCGCCAGCACCACCGCCGAAGCGCTTGCCGAGCGCTTCATGGGCTTTCATTCCTGAGGATTCATCGTCATGTCCATTCAACGTCCCACCCAGGCTGAGCTTGCCGACACCGGCCGCGAGTTGGGTCTGCACCTGCAAGCACCGTTACTCGAGCAATACGCCGACATCCTCGAAGCCGTCTGGCAGGACTATGACCGCCTCGACCAGTTGCAGCCTGCCAGCGTCCCGCAACGCTACCCCAGAAGCGCCGGGCACCTGCCGACGCCTGCGCAGAATCCCTACAACGCCTGGTACGTGCGCACCGATCTGCATGGGGCGGCGGGCGGCAAGCTGAGCGGCAAGCGCGTCGCCCTCAAGGACAACATCTGCCTGGCCGGGGTACCCATGATGAATGGCGCCTCGACCCTGCAAGGGTACGTGCCGGACGTCGACGCCACCGTGGCCACGCGTGTGCTCGACGCTGGCGGCAGCATTCTGGGCAAGGCCCACTGCGAGTTTTTCTGCGTGTCGGGCAGCAGCCATACCAACGCCACGGGCGCAGTGCACAATCCGCGCAACCCCGGACATTCCACCGGAGGATCGTCCTCGGGCTGCGCCGCGCTGATCGTCGCGGGCGAAGTGGACCTTGGCATCGGCACCGATCAAGGCGGTTCGGTGCGCATTCCGGCGGCCTATTCCGGCATCTACGGGATGAAGCCGACCCACGGGCTGGTGCCCTACACCGGCATCATGCCGATCGAAATGACCCTGGACCACGCCGGCGTGATGAGCGCCACGGTGGCCGACAATGCCCTGCTGCTCGAAGTGCTCGCCGGTGCCGACGGCCTGGACCCACGCCAGGACCGGCAGATGCCGGTGCAGGCTTATACCCAGACGCTCGGCGCAGGTGTTTCAGGGCTGCGCATTGGCGTGGTCAGCGAGGGTTTCGGCCACGCCAATTCCGAAGCCGACGTCGACGCCGCGGTGCGCCGGGCGGCCGGCTTGTTCGCCGAATGGGGTGCGCAGGTGGAAGAGGTTTCCATCCCCCTGCACGCGCTGGGTCATGCCATCTGGACGCCGATTGCCGTGGAAGGCACCACGCAGCTGCTGCGCGGCTACAATTACGGTTCCAACTGGAAAGGCTTGTACGTGGAGAGCCTGATGCGCGCGCAACAAGACTGGCAGCAGCAGGCCGACGCGTTCCCCCATGACCTGAAGACCTGCCTGCTGGCAGGCCACTATGCCCACCAGCGATTCGGCGGCCAGTACTACGCCCGGGCACAGAACGCCGCGCGCCAGCTGCGCGCCGCCTACGACGAGCAGTTCACCCGCTATGACCTGCTGCTCATGCCGACCGTGCCACTCAAGGCACCGAAACTGCCGGCCGCCGATGCCACACCTGCGACCTGGGTCACGCGCGCCCTGGAAATGAACGCCAACACCGCCCCGTTCGATGTCACCGGCCACCCGGCCATGTCCATCCCCTGCGGGCTGGCGGCAGGGTTGCCGGTGGGCCTGATGCTCATCGCCCGTGACTACCATGAGGCGACCCTCTACCAGGCCGCGCACCACTTCGAACAGCACATCGACTGGGAAAGCCTGAGCTCATGAACGGCGACGATTACAAGGTAGGCTTGCTGTTCTCCCGCGCCAGCCTCACGGCGGCGTCGGAAACCGCGCAGGCCAACGCCACCCACCTGGCCATCGCCGAGATCAACGACAGCGGCGGCATCGGTGGCCGTCGCCTGACGGCCATCGACGGCGACCCCGGCGCCGATCCGAACGATTACCGCGACAGCGCGCTGCACCTGTGCGACCACCATCAGGTGCAGGTGCTGTTCGGCACGCACATGTCGAGCACGCGCAAGGTCGTGCTGCCGGTGGTCGAAAGCCGTCGGCGCTTGCTGTTCTATCCAACGTTGTACGAAGGTTTCGAATACTCGCCGTACTGCTTCTACACCGGCTCGGCCCCCAACCAGAACTCGCTGCAACTGGCCCGCTACGTCCTGCAGACCTATGGCGGGCGCGTGCTGTTCGTAGGCGGTTCGTATGTCTACCCCTACGAATCGAACCGCATCATGCGCGAACTGTTCGAGCAGGCGGGCGGCGAGATCGTCGACGAGATCTACCTGCCGTTCCACGCCACGGGAGAGGATTTCGACCGGGTCATGCAGCGGGTGCGCGAGACCGCACCCGACGGCATCTATTCGACCATCGTCGGCAGCGACATTCCCTCGTTGCATCGGGCCTACCGCCAGGCGGGTTTCGATCCTGCACGCCTGCCCATCGTCAGCCTGGCCACCAACGAGGTCGACGTGCAGGCCATGACCGACGAAGAAGCCGAAGGCCACATTTCGGCCGCACCTTGGTTCTCGACGTTGCAGACGCCCGCCAGCCAGGCGTTCGTCAGCCGCTATCGCGCGCGCTTCGGCGAAGGGGCCGCCATCACTGCCGGCGCCGAGGCGGCCTATTTCCAAGTGCACCTGTTCGCCCAGGCCGCGCGCCGCGCCGCCGACGATTCGGTGCAGGCCCTGCGCGAGACCCTTGCCGGCGCTCGTTTCGATGCGCCTCAAGGCACGGTGCAGATCGATCCGCAGACCCAGCACACCTGGCTGTGGCCGCGCATTGCCCGGCTCGACGACCGACGCCAGTTCCAGCTGGTCTTGGAGAGCGCCGAAGCGGTGCCGCCGAGCCCCTACATGGTCGACTACCAGATGGACGCACAGCCATGAGCTGCCGGAGGCCGAGATGACCAGTGCGCCGTCCCTGCTGCGCGAACTCAAGGGCCTGCGCGTGCTGGTGATTCACCCCCAGGACGGTGAGGCGCGCATCGTCCTCGACCAGTTGCAGCGCATCGGCTGCATCGTCGAACAGCGCTGGCCGGTGCCCACGACGTTGCCCGAAGCGGTCGACGTGGTACTGCTGGCCGTGGAACTCAGCCAGCGCAGCAACACGCAGACGCTGGTGGAAAGCCTGAGCGAACAGGCGCCGCCGATCATCGCCGTGGTCGGCTACGAGAACCCGTCGATGCTGCAACTGGTGCTGGAAACGCAACCGGCGGCGGTCATCGAACGGCCCTTGCGGCCGTTCGGTCTGCTGACCCAGTTGCTGATGGCGCGCGCCGCCTGGCGGGCGCGCATCGACATGCTCGCCGAGCTGCGCAAGCTGCAAAGCCGGCAACCGGCGGTGTCGAAGATCTCCATGGCCAAGGCGCTGTTGATGGCCCGCCATCGCCTCGGCGAAAACGATGCCCACCGGCGCCTGCAACGCGAAGCCATGACGCGCCGGACCAGCATGGAAGCCATCGCCCAGCAGATCATCGATGCCGATCCACCGGCCGAACCTGAACAGCCGCCCCGGCCAGGTGCGCAAAACAGCTCCCCCCCATGACAAGAATACGAGGTTAACCCCATGCAAGGATTCACCTTCAGCAGCACTGCCCACCTCATCTGCGCCACCGGCAGCGCCGCCGGCCTGGCCGAACAATGCGCCAGCCGCGGCGCCCGGCGTGTATTGCTGGTCACCGACGCCGGTATCCTCAAGCACGGCCTGCTCGACAGCGTGCTGCCGGGCTTCGCCAGCGCCGGTATCGAATACGCGGTGTACAGCGATGTGCTCGCCGACCCGGCGGAAGCGTTGGTGCTGGCCGCCACCGAGCAGGCACGGCGCATGAACGCCGACCTGATCGTCGGCTTCGGCGGCGGCAGCTCCATGGACACCGCCAAGCTGGTCGCCTACCTGGCGCACCCCGCACAGCGACAGGGCCTGAGCGACATCTACGGCGTGAACCAGGCCACCGGCCCGCGCTTGCCGTTGATTCAGGTGCCCACTACTGCAGGCACCGGATCGGAAGTCACGCCCATCTCCATCGTCACCACCGCCACCGGCAAATCCGGCGTGGTGGCGAATCAGCTGTTGCCGGACCTGGCAATTCTCGACGCCCGATTGACCATCGGCCTGCCCGGCCCGGTGACGGCGGCCACCGGCATCGACGCCATGGTGCATGCCATCGAGGCCTACACCAGCAAACACCGCAAGAATCCCCTCTCCGACCTGCTGGCACGTGAAGCCTTGCGCCTGTTGGCGGCCAACCTCGAACGCGCCGTCAACACGCCGCACGATCTGGAAGCCCGCCAGGCCATGTTGCTGGGCGCCTGCCTGGCCGGGCAGGCGTTCGCCAACGCGCCGGTCGCCGCCGTGCACGCACTGGCGTATCCGCTGGGCGTCAGCTTCCACCTGCCCCATGGCCTGTCCAATGCGCTGGTTCTGCAACAAGTGCTGCGTTTCAACCTCTCTGCCGCCCAAAGCCTGTACGCCGAACTTGCCCCCGTGGTGCTGGGCGAACGCCTGCAATCGGGCGACGCGGCCCAGCAATTCATCGACGAATTGCTCAGGCTGCATGAAGCCACCGGCCTGCCGCTGCGCCTCAGCGAAGCCGGCGTGACCCGCGAAAGCCTGCCGGAACTGGCCCGCAGCGCGATGCTCCAGCAACGGCTGCTGGTCAACAATCCGCGCGAGGTCAGCGAAGCCGATGCACTGGCGATCTACACCGCGGCGTTCTAGATCCTTGGCAAGCAGCGCGCCGTGGCAGGGCGCGCTGTCCATCGCATCAAATACATCGATGTTAACTATCGTTAAACAACGCTTCACATTCCCCTTGCCAGACGCTTAGATGCGCGACTTATAGACATCGTCCCGCTTTGGAGCTTCACGTGTACGCCCGCCCCGATTTGAAATACCCGCTCCTGTTCGCCCTGGCCAAATGTTCGGTTGCCGTTTTGTGTTTTGCCATGGTGTGGCTGGACATTGCCGTGTTTCATACAGAAATTCTGGAAATGTCATTCACCGAGATCACCCAGGAACTGATGCTCGCGCTGTGCGCCCTGCTCTTTTGGACCGCCCCGGGAACCGGCCGCAAAAGCGGCTTCGAATTTCTCGCTGCAGGCTTCTTCGCCTGCCTGCTGACCCGCGAGCTGGACGGCCTGTTCGACCCCATCAGCCACAGCGCCTGGCTGTGGCCCTTTCTGGCCATCGCTGCGGTGGCCATCGGCAACGCGATAAGCGCCAAGCACAGACAGCAAACTGTCCAGGCGTTGGGCGCGTTCATGCGTACCCCGACGTTCGCCGCGTTGGCGACGGGCTTTGCGGTACTGATCTTTTCCAGGATCTTCGGCATGGGCTCGTTCTGGCATCAGGTCATGGGCGACAGCTACCAGCGCCTGGCCAAAACCACCGCCGAGGAAGGCGTGGAACTGCTCGCCTATGGCATCTGGCTCTGCGCCAGCTTCGAGTACTGGGTCAAATGCCGGCTTGGTGAAAGCTGGAGTTCTCAAACCGCAACCTCTTGATGTGGAGCCCGCCGATGACCATTCCATCGCCCGTACTGTTCGTCTCCCATGGCTCTCCCATGTTCGCGGTCCAACCTGGCCCTGCAGGCAAACACCTGGCCGAGCTGGGGCGTGAACTGACGCGGCCTCAGGCCATCGTCATCGTGTCCCCGCATTGGATGACCCGCGGCGATATCGGCGTGACCGCAAGCGCAGCTCCCGCCACTATTCATGACTTCGGCGGCTTCCCCGACGCGCTGTACAAGATTCAATACCCGGCGTCCGGCGCACCGGTTCTGGCAGCGCAGATCGTCGACATGCTCAAGACCGCCGGCTGGAACGCCCGCCTGGATGCCGATCGGGGTCTGGACCATGGCGCCTGGGTACCCCTGCTCTACCTGGCGCCAGCCGCGGACATCCCGGTGATCCAGGTTTCCATGCCGGCGTCGCTCGACACCCGCGAGGCGTGGAAGCTGGGCCAAGCGCTCAAGCCACTGCGCGACATGAACGTGTTGATCGTGGCCTCGGGCAGCCTGACGCACAACCTCTACGAGTTCCGCGGCGCCACGCCCCACGGCGCTCAATACGTCAAGGATTTCGCCGCCTGGACGGCCAAGACCCTGACCTCGGGCAATCTGGAGTCGCTGCTCGACTACCGGCAATACGCACCTTCGGCCGAGCGCGCGCACCCCACGGACGAGCACTTCTTGCCCCTGTTCATCGCCGTCGGTGCGGCGGGTGAGCAGTATGAAACGCGGGTGATCGAAGGTGGCGTGGAGTATGGGGTGTTGGCGATGGACAGTTATTTGTTTACGTAGGGAGGCGAGCACGATGTGCGGGACGGGCCAACAGGATGATTGGCCCTGCCACTGTGCAAGTTGCCGTTGGCGCGCTTAGTAGTGTTCACAAACACGGTCAAGATTGCTTGCCGCCTTTCTGGTTAATGCGATTTTCGGCATGCGTGACCCACTTAGCCTTTACCGCATCCAAATCGACCAACTTGCCTACCTCTGCATCCGCAATACCTTCGGTTAGCGCGCGAAAATACCGTAGCTCGGAGTCCACATAGCGAGCCAGTGCGCGTTTCAAGTGGTATTCGCGATTTTGATCGGTGGTTTCGGCGAGGTGATCAAGCTGATTGACCAACTCGGCTTCCACACTGAAAGAAAGAACGGACGAGGTCATGGCAGCACTCCTCAGAGCTTGTTGATACGTGAAACGTGCGCACAAAACCTAAACACTAACCTCCATACCCTTGCCCAGCAAAGCTTCTGGCGACTAATCAGAAGAACAGTCGCCCTTGCGAAAGATCGGCCTGCCGACAGTGTGTACCGGTCAATCCAATAACGTCTGTACGGTATCGATAGCCGAATCCTCAGGTACTTTCACCCGTACAACATCCCAGAGACCATACGGACATGCTCATCGACCTGCTGCCTGCCTTCGCCCTCTTCGCTCTGGTGTCCTCCATCACCCCAGGCCCGAACAACACCATGCTGCTGGCCTCGGGGGTGAACTTCGGTTTCCTGCGCACCATTCCCCACGCCCTAGGCATCAGCCTGGGGTTCATGCTGCTGGTGCTGGCGGTCGGACTGGGCCTGGGTGAAATCTTCACCGCCGTGCCCTGGACCTACACTGCCCTGCGCTGGATAGGCGCGGCCTACCTGCTTTACCTGGCATGGTGCATCGCCACCTCAGGCAGCGTGAGCGAAGCAGGAGACCAAGACAGCACGCCAATGACGTTCCTCGGCGCCGCCGCCTTCCAATGGGTCAACCCCAAGGCCTGGGTAATGGCGGTTGGCGCCATCACCACCTATGTGCCGGCGCAGGGCTACGTCTATAACGTGATGGTCATCGCTGCGGTGTTCGCACTGGTCAACCTGCCCAGCGTGTGCGTCTGGGCCGGCTTCGGCAGCGTCCTGCGCAACGTGCTGCGAGTACCGCGCTGGTTGCGACTGTTCAACTGGAGCATGGCGGCTTTGCTGGTGCTGTCGTTGTACCCGTTGCTGCAGAGCCCGGCGCCGGTGTGAGGTGCATATTCGACTGATAGAGACAGCGGATTGGGTGCTAGTGGAAAGAGCGAGCGTCGTCCGCCAAGCCAGCGCTTTTGAGCCAGCATTGTAGATACTATGTTTATACAAAGCGCTTGCGGCTGACTTTCCTAGTATCTACAATGTGGACACTTTTTGGGAGGTTGTTATGGAAGTCAAGGTGCAGCAGTGGGGCAATAGCGCGGCGATTCGTCTGCCAGCAACGGTGCTTAAGATGATGAATCTGGTCAGTGGCGATGTGCTGAAACTCGACGTGTCCGCCGAGGTTATGACCCTCAAGCCTGCGAAGGCCAAGCCGCATTACTCGCTGGCCGAGCTGATGGCGCAGTGCGACTTGAGCGCGCCGGAACCTGCCGACATGGCAGCGTGGAATGCCATGTCAGCCGTTGGGCGTGAAGCGTGAGGCGGGCCAAATTCAACCGTGGCGATATTGTGCGCTTGAACCTGAATCCCACCGCTGGCCGTGAGCAGCAAGGCGATTTTCGTCCGGCGCTGATCATTTCGCCTGCGGCCTTCAACGTGTCGGGCTTGGTCCTTGTCGCGCCCATTACCCAAGGCGGGGATTTTGCCCGCCATGCCGGTTTTGCCGTACCACTGAGCGGTTCCGGCACCGAGACGCAAGGCGTGGTGTTGTGCAATCAACTGCGCACCGTGGACCTAGAGGCTCGTGGGGGCAAGCGCGTTGAGGCGGTTCCCGAGGTGGTAATGGACGATGTACTGGCACGCATTCAAGTGTTGATTGAGTAAGGAACCTCATACGTCTTCAGCATGAAGGCGCCTATTGGCGCCGATTCAAGTCAGGCAATGCATCCCCAGGCTCGACAATGCCTACTCAACCGAAGCACTACACCGCTCCCCCAAATGCTCAACCAGTCTGATCAGATAGCCATCAGGATCTTGCACGATGAACTCTCGCTGCCCAACCTCGCCCTGGTCCACCCGATACCAAGTGTCCGCACATTCGCGGTAAAGCGTGTATCCCGCTTGGCGAAGCTTGTGAATAATCGGCGCGACAGCGACGACATCGATCTGCAGGTTGACCCCCCTTCCAAAAGGCTTGCTCAACGGCGCAGTGAGCCATTGGCCGGCGTCCGGATCTATCTGCTCGAGCATCACTTGAGCGCCGTTCAGATCGAGGTAGGCAAATCCATCTTCTGGACGTTGATAAGCCACTTCGAAACCAAGGCAAGACACCCAGAATGCCAAGCTGGTATCCAGGTCAGTGACCATCAACTCAGGGACCAACTTGTTACGTTCTAGCATGATGAATTCCTTTTCAGCAGAGCTTGAGCTTGGGTAGCTCATCAGGGTATCAGGCCTCGTTCTGCGGACGCGGCGCCAGACTGGAAGCCTTCGAGACAGCCTCCAAAAACAGTCTGGTCTCTCGGTTTGATCTCAGATGAACAACCTGGCAACCCTCGGGCGCTTTCGCGATAAGTTCTTTCATTTTGGCCCGTGCCGAACGACGCGTTGACCACATGAACCTGAAAAACTCCGGGAGATTGCCCAGCAGTTCCGGGCAGTCCTCAGGCAGATCAACACGGCTGTTGCCGCGGTGGTGCCAAGTACGACGCAGTACTCGCCAGAACCGGAGTGCTGACGAACGATCGATCCAGATCAGCAGGTCCGCTCGGGAGACGCGATTGTCCCACGTCACCGAGTGCCCTCCTTCGAATATCCATCGATCACGGGCTTCGACTTCGCTACATAGACGTGTCTTCTCATCATAGCTGCGCTCCACCCATCCAGGCTGCCAATGGATGGTATCGATGTGAACAACAGGCAGCCCGGTGCGGCGGCCCAACGCTTGAGCCAACGTGCTTTTCCCTGAACCCGGTTGGCCAATAATCATCACGCGTTGCATGTGAGCTTCCTACTCTCCATATATACGTTGTGCGAAGGTACCGTTCTTGCAGTCAGTCATGTCATCCGCAACCGCATTGCGGTCGCCATCGATGCTCGGTCGTAGGCCGGTCGACGAACCCTTTGCAAAAGCAGCGCCAGCCAGGAACGCTCCATGACACTGACCGCCACACGCTTCATCGAAATCGCTCTGTCCAACGAGATCACTGCGCAGATTGTCGAACGCTTGCCCTCGCTGAAACTGGCTCAATGCATGGTCACCGCCGGGTGCCTTTTCCAAGCTGTCTGGAATCACGTTTCCGAACGCCCGGTCGCTTGGGGCGTGAACGATTACGATGTTTTCTACTTCGATGAAGACGTGTCATGGGAGGCTGAAAACCGTGCCATTGTCGCTGCACAAACGCTGTTTCAGGACCTGAACGTCACGGTGGAACTGAGAAACCAGGCACGTGTGCACCTCTGGTTCGCAGACCGGTTTGGCGCAGATTATCCGCCTCTTCGCTCAGCGAAAGAGGGTATCGACCGCTTTCTGATCAGCTCGACTTGCGTCGGCCTTGATACCGCCACCGGAGAACTCTATGCATCCCATGGTCTGGCTGAGCTTGAGCAAGGCATTCTGCGCAAGAACCCGAACTTTCCTCAGCCGGACCAGTTCCGCATGAAGGCGCTGAGTTATCAGGCGAGATGGGACTGGTTGCGGGTGGCGCCCCAACCTTTTTAACCCGCCGTGGGCATGCTAAAGGTCTGCCTGAGAACATTGATCAAAAAGCCGCCAAAGCGTGCCAAGACAAGCTTAACCGTTTGGAGTGAGGTAGCCAGGCCAATACGCTTGTCAGCATCCGCACCATCACTGACTTGACGCCGACCACCGTAATTGGTCTGAAAGCGGTTTGTGAGCATCGGTAAAATGCTTGAGTCCATGGGAAAATAAGCTGCACTATCGGCAGCGACAGCCACCGGCCCACACTGGATACACTCATGAAATACAGCATCCTGGCTTCGCTACTGGTTTTGAGCCTGAACGCCTCGGCCGCTCAGCAGAGTCTTGATCTACCAAGCTGCAACATCAAAGCCCAACGCGAACTGGTGGGCGAAACAGGCGGAAAGATCACCGACCCCCGACAAGCCCACATCTCGGTACGCGCCAACATTCTGAGCGCGGACATCGGCACTACACGTAAAGCCCGCAAGATTACCCAAGCTGAAGCCGACCAGATGATCGAACGCGTTGCGGCCATCCGTCGTCAAACCGACGAGTTTGTACAGCAGCAGGGTTTCTTGAGTGCTGCGGAAAACGCCAGTTACGACCGGGAATTCGACAGCATCGCCCTGCAGCTTTGCAAATCGGAAAATCCGATCAAATGAAGTGGGTCTCCCTCTCAGGATGAGATACGTCCAACTCACAACCCAGCAAATCAACCACTCGCACCCCACCCCCCAAGGGCGATTTCCTTCAATACGGGCCCAGCAATGATCTTTACCGTCAGTGCTCCGTTACCTGTATTGAAGGTGCCTGATGAGTATCGTCGTTTCCATGGCCGTTTTCGCGCTGGCCTCCTCCATTAGCCCCGGCCCGGTCAACCTTGTCTCCCTGAGCTGTGGCGCACGCCACGGAGTGCGGGCCGCCCTGCCCCATGTCACGGGAGCGACCCTGGGGTTCATCCTGCTGCTGTTGCTCATGGGCCTGGGACTGCACGAAGTGCTGAACCGATGGCCATGGTTGACGCAGGTCATTCGCGTCGCTGGTGTGATCTTTCTGCTTTATCTGGCCTACAGGCTGGCAACCAGTGATGGTCGAGTGGACTCCGTGCAGGCGCAAGCGCGCCCCTCTGCCTTCACGGGCGCGCTGATGCAATGGCTCAATCCGAAGGCCTGGCTCGCGTGCCTTGCGGGCATGGGCGCGTTTGTCGCCGATGGCGATGTGCAGATGGTGTGGGTCTTCGCGCTGATCTATCTGGTGGTCTGCTGGCTATCACTGGCCAGCTGGGCCTGGGCCGGTGCTTCGTTGCGGGAGTATTTGAACAGCAGCACCAGAATGCGCGGCTTCAATCTGATCACGGCCGCGCTGCTCGGGGGTTGCGCCGTGTATCTGCTGCTTGAGTAGGCACGCAGCGATATTGTCCGGGCGTGGTCGCCAAGGCGCGCTTGAACAACCGCTGCAAGTGCGCCTGATCCGCGAAGCCCACGCGCACGGCGACTTGGGCAATGCCCTCCCCCTGGCGCAAATGGTCGCGGGCAAGTTGGAGGCGACAGTCGATCAGGTAACCATGAGGCGTGAGCCCATGGCAGGCCTTGAAGGCACGGATCAAGTAAGAAGGCGACAGCTGTACGGCTGACGCGATGTCCTCCAGACGCAACTCACTGGCGCAATGTTCGCGGATGAATGCCGCTGCCTGGGCCATTTTGTGCGGCTCACACCGGGCGTCCTTACTCGCAGGTTGCAGCCTTGCTATCAGTTGCTGGAAAAACCTCAGCGTCGCACTCTGCATGATATCCGGCGCGCAGTCGTCGGCGGTGAGCGTGTGGTACAGATCGTCCAAATCTTCGAATAGGCTGACGTCGGCGCTATAGGTCTGCGCAAAAGGCACGAAGCCTTTTTGTGTACCAGAACGTTGTTGCTGTTGCAGCGCCGCAAGCCACTGGGCATCCACGTAGAACATGCGGTATGCCCAGGGCTGTTCATGAACGGGGTTGCAGGCATGCACTGCACCGGGGTTCATGAGTACTACACTTCCGGCGCCGATCAAACGGCTACTGTCGCCATTGAGGTAAGTACTTTGCCCCTGCGTAACCGCGCCAATGGAGAACGTCGAATGTGAATGGCGCGCGTGGCTGAAACGGCGACCGTCTTCGACGTTGCGGATTTCCAGATGCGGAACCGCAGGATGCCGCCAGTAGTGAGACATGGGTCCTCCAGTCACGCGACGTGAATGTATCCGATTGCTATGAGCGAACCATCGACGAGCTGGTCGTTCTGGAACTCGGACAAGGCGTCAGCATCGAACTCTGTGTTTACGCAGATAACTTCGCACATCCAGAACAAGGTCGACTTCATGAAACTGAAAACTTTTTACTATGGCGCTGCGTTTCTCTGCGCCGCCACGTTGGCCGGTTGCTCCACCAACACCGTCGTCACGTTGCAGGATGGCACACAGTACATCACCAAGGATGTACCTGACACCAAAACGAAAGATGGCTTCTATGAGTTCGAAGATGTTTCGGGCAAGCAGGTAAGAATCAAGGCGGATGAAGTCGCTACCGTGAAGGAAGAGGATTGATCCGGCCGTAACGCCTGGCGCCGGCGACACACAGGATCACCGCAACGGTGACGCCGAACATGCCGAGGCTGACTTGTTCGTGCAGGAGTGCGGCGGCCAGCGCCAGGCCAAAGAACGGTTGCAGCAATTGAAGCTGCCCGACTGCTGCGATGCCGCCCTGCACCAGGCCGCGATACCAGAACACGAAGCCGATCAGCATGCTGAACAGCGACACGTACGCCAGGCTCAACCAGGCCGGTGTGCCGATGCGTGAAAACGACACGGGCGCCAACCACGCCGTCAAAGGCATCACGACCGGCAGCGACAACACCAGCGCCCAGCAGATCACCTGCCAACCACCCAATGCTTTGGAAATCTTTGCCCCTTCGGCGTAGCCGAGGCCGCAGGCCAGAATAGCCAGGAGCATGAGAATGTCGCCGGTCGGCGAGACGGTCAGTCCCTGGCTGACGGCGAACCCGACGACCAGCAGACTGCCCAGCACCGAGAAAAACCAGAACACCGCCCGAGGACGTTCGCCACCGCGCAGGACACCGAACGCGGCGGTGGCCAGCGGCAGCAGGCCGACGAACACGATGGAATGGGCCGACGTCACGTATTGCAACGCCAAGGCTGTCAGCAGCGGAAAACCGATCACCACGCCCATCGCCACGATGATCAACGACAGTATCTGCCGACGGGCCGGTCGCCGTTCCTTGAACAGCAAGAGCAGGCACAGCGCGAGCACGCCGGCAATGGCTGCCCGCGCCACGGTCAGAAAGACCGGGTCGAATTCCAGCACCGCAATACGCGTAGCGGGAAGTGAACCGCTGAAGATCACGACACCGATGAGGCCATTGATCACACCGCTCGCGGGTTTCTCTGTTGCCGGGTTCAGGTTAGAGGTGCGTTTCATTGTGTGTCCACTCTGCGCTGTGTTGCGTACAGGCATCCTATGGCCGACTATCACGACAATCAAAAAATTGTCATGGATACATTTCGACATGGCTAGCTCCCGGTACAAGTCGTTGGTGGACACCTTTGCAGCCGATATCCGCGCCGGGCGTTTGCCGCCGGGTACGCGTTTGCCGACCCACCGCCAACTTGCGGCCACCCATGGCTTGGCCCTGGTCACTGCCAGCCGGGTCTACGCGGAATTGGAGGTCATGGGACTGGTCAGCGGGGAAACCGGGCGCGGGACGTTCGTGCGCGAGACGTCATTGCCGCCCGGACAAGGCATCGATCAGCCGGACGTTGCGGCGGGTGTGATCGACCTCAACTTCAACTATCCGGCCATGCCGGGGCAAGCCGACCTGTTGCGCAGTGCCCTGCGCCAACTGGCGCTGTCCGGCGACCTGGAAGCTCATTTGCGTTATCAGCCACATGCGGGCCGCTTGCATGAACGGGCTTCCATCGCCCGTCATCTGCTCCAGCGTGGCGTCACGGTCGATGCCGAGCAGATTCTGATTGTCAGTGGCGCCCAACACGGTCTGGCGGTGAGCCTGATGGCGTTGCTGCAACCGGGGGACGTGATTGCAGCCGATGCACTGACCTATCCGGGGTTCAAGCTGCTGGCCAAAACATTGCACCTTGAAGTAGTGCCCATTCCTGTCACGGCCAAAGGACCGGATCTGGATGCCCTCGCCTCGCTCTGCCGCCGTCGTCCGGTGCGCGCCGTGTACACCATGCCCACGTTGCATAACCCATTGGGTTGGGTGTTGCCTGCCGATCAGCGCGAGCGCCTGGTGGCGATCGCCCGTGCGCATGATCTGATAATCATCGAAGATGCGGCCTACGCGTTTCTGGCGCAGGATCCTCCGCCGCCGATCATCGAGTTGGCGCCTGAAAGAACCCTTTATGTGTCGGGGTTTTCCAAGAACATCGCCACTGGATTGCGCGTCGGCTACGTCGCAGCGCCGATGGACCGATTGGACGCCTTGAAGCGCACGGTCAAGGCCACGACTTGGAACACACCCGGCGTCATGACGGCCATCACCTGCGCCTGGCTCGACGATGGCACGGTCGCCGCACTGGAAACGCAAAAACGCGCAGATGCCCGAGCCCGGCAGGCGTTGGCCGACTCGCTGCTGTCAGGGTTGCCCGTGATACGTCATCCCGCTTCGTACTTTCTGTGGCTGCCGCTGGCGGAGGACGCAAGAGCGGACCAAGTCACCCTGGAATTGATGCGCGAGCACGTGTCGGTTTCGACGGCCGAGCCGTTCTGCACCTCGGCTCATGTCCCTCATGCCATACGGCTGGCGCTCGGTTCGGTGAGCATGGAGACCCTGCGTGAAGCGCTGACCACCGTAAAGCGGGTGGTCGGAGCCTATATCTGATCTCGGTTCACTCAGGTACGAAAACGAGACACGAGGTCGTTCAACTCGACCGCCAGACGCGACAGCTCGTGACTCGCCGCATTGGTCTGCAGAGCGCCGGCCGCAGACTGCGCGGACAGGTCACGAATGGCGACCAGATTGCTGTCCACTTCACGGGCGACCTGAGCCTGCTCTTCCGCGGCACTGGCGATGACCAGATTGCGTTCGTTGATCTGGCCGATGGCAGCAAAGATGTCTTCCAGTACCGCGCCGGAGGCTTGAGTGATTTCCAGAGTCCCTTGCGCGCGCAGGGTGCTATCGCGCATCGAGTCGACAGCTTGCTCGGCGGTGGTCTGCACGCTGCCGATCATCTGCTCGATCTCGCGGGTGGACTCCTGAGTGCGATAGGCGAGCGTTCGCACCTCATCGGCGACCACGGCAAAACCGCGCCCCGCCTCACCGGCACGGGCGGCCTC
The DNA here is from genome assembly GCF_029960215.1 of Pseudomonas sp. PS01301. Classification (NCBI taxonomy): domain Bacteria; kingdom Pseudomonadati; phylum Pseudomonadota; class Gammaproteobacteria; order Pseudomonadales; family Pseudomonadaceae; genus Pseudomonas; species Pseudomonas sp. PS01301. The sequence continues at coordinate 83,812 of NZ_JASCPM010000008.1, forward strand.
GATGGCGGCATTGAGGGCCAGCAGGTTGGTCTGCTCCGACACCGCACGGATCACGTCCAGTACCTTGCCGATGTTGCGCACTTCGCCGGCCAGGTGCTGGATACGCTCTGCGCTGTCCTGGATTTCAGTTGTCATCAACTGAGTACCGGCGATGTTTTCGCGAACCTGTTGACGGCTTTTCTCCGACAGCGTGTTTGACGCTGTTGCCGCTTGCGAAGTGGACACGGCATTGCGCGCGACTTCTTCGACGGCGCTGGTCATCTGGTTGACTGCAGTGGCGGCTTGTTCAAGTTGCATGTCCTGTTGCTGCAGGCCACGGTTGCTTTCTTCGGTCACCGCGTTGAGCTCTTCGGCCGCCGAGGCCAGTTGGGTCGCGGAACCGGAAATCAGGATCAAGGTGTTGCGCTGGCTGGCTTGCATGCGCTGAAGCTCGACGAACAAGTCACCGATCTCGTTGCGGCCCGGCGACACGACCTCCTGGGTCAGGTCACCGTTAGCGATGCGTTTGAAATGCTCACCGGCTTCACGAAGCGGGCGCAGTACACGGCCGGAGATGAACATCCAGCAAATCACCGCCAGCGCCAAAGTGATACACGCCAGTGCCACGGATAGCCGCTTGGCGGTTGCCAGGCGGTCACTGGCGTCCTGGTTGATCTCAGCGGCACGGGCATCCAGGGCGCCGACCAGATTCACCCGGATTTCCTGAAGTTTGGTCATGCCCTTGCCAGCGCTGATGTTGACCACGAAATACTGGTCCGCCGAGCGTGCACGAGTGGCGGCGCGCTGGCCGACGATGGCGGTGCCGTACTCGGCGAACGCGGCCTTCAAGTCGTCGGCGAGCGCCTGAAGTTTCGGGTCGCGAATATCGGCCGTCGAGGCATTGAGTTTGGCAATGGCATCGTTCCAGATGCCTTCACTGCGCACCAGCCGGGCTTCTGCATCCTCGAATCGACCACCCACGGTTTCGATGAAGGCCGATGACACATTGGCACTGGTACGGATGGCCAACAGCAGCGAATTGTTGATACCGTCAATCTGTTGTGAAGTATGTCTGAGCTCGTCGACCTGGTCGTAACTGCGCACCGCCGATGACCAACTGTTGACGATCGAGAACATCAGCGCGATGACAAATAACACCAACACGCCGATCATGCCTGTGCGGACTTTCAAGTGGGCGAACATGGAAAAGCTCCGGACTGCGAATAGATTGTTGTAATACGCTATCCACGCCAGGCGTTGAAACTTGAGCGGCTTGCAGAGAAGCTGGGCGATCAGCGCACAGTTTGGTGCAAGCTAGCCCTGTATTTTTTGAGTTCGCTCTTGGCACAGGTTCATTCGCCTCAGTGCCGTCACTACATTTTGAAGAGAAAGAGCAAATGAAGCTGATCGCCGCGCAAATTCGCCCCGTACCGGGCGACTGTGAAGCAAACATCGCCAAACATATGGCTGCCATCCGGCAGGCCGCAAATCTGGGCGCAAATCTCGTGCTCTTTCCCGAGCTTTCGCTCACTGGTTACGAGCCAAGGCTGGCTGATGCCTTGGCGATAGATGCGAGCGACAGCCGTCTTGATGAGTTCCAGCAACTGAGCGATCGATATGGGATGCTCATCGCCGTGGGTGCGCCCACCCAGGGACGTGAGGGTATCGAAATCAGCATGATCAGTTTCCAGCCTGGACAGCCGCGTACCTGCTACTCAAAACAGATTCTGCATGCCGACGAATTACCGTTCTTCACCCCAGGTAGCCGAAAGCATGTGCTGAACCACGCAGGCGTTGTCCTGGCCCCTGCCATTTGCTACGAATCACTGCAACCAAGCCACGCCGAAGAAGCTGCACAGTCGGGTGCTCAGGTGTATCTGGCAAGCGTGGCGAAGTCTGAGCGCGGTACGACCTTGGCGAAAGCTCATTATCCGATGATCGCTGAAAAGCATTCCATGACCGTGGTGATGGCGAACTGCGTAGGGGCCGCCGACGACTATGTTGCGGCAGGTTGCTCGTCCATTTGGAACAATCAGGGTCAAATCCTGTGCAGTGCAGATGCCGTTCAAGAAGCATTGGTCGCTTATGACACGCAGACTGGGGAGACAGGAGTTTTCAACTTGCTGTGAAACCGGTCCGTACGCGTTGCGACCTGAGAATCACTGACTGTTTTTCCTGAGTGCCGTACTCACGCGTAGATAGCAAGACGGCTCACCATCTAAGGATGTTTCCAGCAGGCGCCTCCCGACGAAGATCTACCCTGACCAACTCGTCATTGATGAATAGCATGTACTGGTAGGCACCACCGTTCGGGCCGTAGACAACCACATCGGTTTTCTGCGAGCCCTTGCGTGGCACACCGTTGTTGCGTATCACCGGACCGTCGCTGGCTTGGGCAACGGGACTACCGCACGACTGTAAAACGTCGGCAAGCTTGTCTCCGGGATTGACCAGCTTTGTTCCGCAACGGCTGGCTGCGTTTGCATCGGTCATTAGCGCGCACGCGAACAGCAACGCCATCGATGACTTGATAAACATCGTGTATCTCCTGTCGATTACATGGCCTCGTGCGCCTGGAACCTACCTTCAGGCACATCGAGAAATGTGAGTGGGCAGAGGTTGGGGTGGAACAACCAAACCAGTCATTCCCACAATCAGGCATCTTTGGTGCGAGCGCTGTGCGCGATAGCAGCTCTCGGCAAGCATCGAAGAGCGATAGACCATTTCAGATGATTATGTTACGGTATAACATCCAGAGACGAAGTGAGATCCCGACCATGAAACCTGGCATTCACCCGGACTATCGGACAGTCCTGTTCCACGACACAGCCGCCGACGTTTATTTCCTGATCGGCTCGACCGTGGAAACGACTCGAACCGAGACGCATACGGATGGCAAAGCGTACCCGTATGTCGCCCTTGACGTTTCGAGCGCTTCACATCCCGTCTACACCGGGCAAGTCCGAAAAACACAGGCGGAAGGACGGATTGCCGGCTTCAACAAGCGCTTTGCCGGTTTCACTTCCACCAAGTGAACCCAAGCGATGGCGTGGTGAAGTCAGTGCGTGCTACTGACTTCACGCTTGGCAACGTAATCGCGGTCGCAAAAACCCGCGCCGGTCATGCGCTTGGAACCTATTGCCGGTCGGCTTTGCGTTCTGAAATCGAGCATATTGCTGTGCTGCGCGTTGCAGTGGAGCGCGACATGTTTGCAATGCGATCCTCTGGCGGAGCGCCTCACCGTTGGTGATCAGTATCGTTCCAGATCAGGTATTGCACGCGGCAGTCAAATGCGCTTGATCGCATACAAAAACGCAAAAACGGCCAGAATTTTGGAGGTCGCCAAAAGCCCTTTGAAAGCCAATGAATACCACTCTGTTCCTTCAATGCAGTCCATGCACTGCAGCGACGCAGGAGAACTTCCTGACTTGGTGAACGCCAGTTCGCGGCAATAGCCGTAAAACATGAATGACCAAAGCAGCATGACCATGCCCAATGCCTTGACCTTGTCCCTGGAGGAGTAGTTGACTTCCGGCTCAAGAAAGTAAACCACCCCAGCCAAGACAAAAATGAACATGCCGACATAAGCCATTTTTTTCCGGCACGTTGGCGATGCCCGAAAATTGTTGAACACATCGAAGGGATGAAATGTATGGTCCCTCTGTAATCTGTCCTCGACGGAAACCAGATACCCCGAGCAAAAAGCCAACATCCCGATAATAAGAACAAGGATCATATGAAGCCCCGCGTTAGCAAAACTGAGCAGAGCGCCGAGTTACCATTTCCGGATCAGGCTGTAGCTCTCACGAACTGAATGCTAACATCGGCATCCACCATCGGCATATGATGCGGTCGTGTTGTCAACGGCTCCTTTTCGCGCAATCTATCGCTCGGCTGGGTGTTAGAATCCTGCGTCCCTGGACTCCGCCCGAGTGATGCACTCATGCTCCTGAATCTTGAAATCCGCAGCTATGAGCGTGAAAACCCTCACCACTCCCACGACTATGCTCAATTGGTCCTGCCGGTTCGTGGCCAGATGGAAATCGATGTAGACGGTCGCGGTGGCAACATCGACCAGTCATTGGCGGCTGTGGTGAGACCGGGTTCGGTGCACTCCCAGCTCAGCCACGCAGACAGCCGTTTCCTAGTGCTGGACTGTGCGCCGACCCTCCTGGAGACGCTCCAGATGGAGCGTCTGGCTCGAAAGACCTACGTGCCTATTTCCCCTGCGGCAAGGCGGCTGATCGAGTTCGCCGAGCTCATCGGCAATAAGCAACTCGCCTTGGACGCGCCGCAGTTGAGCTCGCTGCTTCTCTCATCTCTCAGCCCTGACATCTACAGTTCCCCATCCGCCATCGAGCAACTGGTCGCCCGTTTGCGGGCTAACCCAGGGGCAAGCTGGAGCAACGAAGTCATGGCCCAGGTTGCGAACATGAGCATGAGTCAACTGCACCAGCGATTCCGGCAGATGTTTGGAATGAGTCCTCAGGCCTGGTTGACGGAGTTACGCATAAAGGAAGCTCAACGATGGCTGCGTGGCACTTCCTTGCCGATCGCCGAGATTGCCTTGCGTACAGGTTTTTCCGATCAGGCGTCGCTGACTCGAACCATGCAACGTGTGAGCGCGATCACTCCGGCGGTGTATCGCAAGGCGCAAAAACATGCTGGGTAAAAAATTCGGCAGCTACTGACAATACTCTCTTGGCTCGACGCTTCAGACTTTCCCCGTTCAAGCTGCGGAGCACGGGTGGAATGTTTACTGATCGATCGCTGTTGAAGGGCATTGTGTATGGTATTTGCGCGGGAATGTGCTGGGGCGTGATTTTTCTTGGGCCACAGCTCACCCAAGGCTTGAGCGGCCTGCAATTCGCGGTGCTTCGATTTCTTTGTTACGGTGCAATTTCAGCTGTACTGCTTATGCCCCGATGGCGGCGGGTGTGCGCCAACCTCACGCGAGCCGATTGGAAGTCACTCTTCTGGCTCAGCCTGATCGGAAATCTCGTTTACTACGCGCTGGTGGGTACCGGGGTGCAACTGGTGGGGATTGCGACCACGTCCCTGATCGTCGGGCTCATCCCCGTGTTGATGACCTTGGCAGGTCGGCACGACACCCATGCTGTCTCCTTGCGCAGACTCTTCCCTTCGCTATGTTGCGCAATGACCGGCGTTGTAATTATCAGTTGGCATGCACTGATCAATGGCAACACACCTGAAACATCAACAGCCATTGCAGGTGTTTTCTGCGCCACAGGTGCATTGATAACGTGGACTTGGTTCGCCGTTAGCAATGCTCGGAAGCTGATTCAGCTCACCCGCATTTCCTCCAATGACTGGGCACTGCTGACCGGTATCATGACGGGCGCTCAGTCGCTGCTCCTGGCGGTGCCTGTCCTGGTTTATCAGGCAGATGCCCATGGCAGTGAAGAATGGCTGCATTTTTTCCTGGTGGCCTGCGGTGTAGCCCTTCTTTCCTCGGTCGTGGGCGGCGCGTGCTGGAATCAGGCAAGCCGGCTTCTGCCGTTGGCACTTAGCGGGCAAGTGCTGGTGATCGAAACATTGGCAGCGCTGGCTTTTGGATTTCTATGGGAGCATCGACTACCTGACACGTACGAGTTAGCGGCCATTGCTCTGCTGGTCGCCGGGGTTGTCTGGTGTCTGAATTGCCATCGTCCTCGCCCTACACTCGCAAGCTGATACGGCCTCAGCTCCAATGAGGCATCTTGACCTGGACGACCGCATCCAGATCTTGGTCGGGAATATTGCGCACTTCCCCCGGAATACCCCCATGCAAATGATCGCGCAAGCGCTGATCAAGGATGGTGCGGAATATCTGTTCGGCGTATGGTCGATCGCCAAACAAGCTACGTCCGCAGCCCTCTGTCCGTCTGCTAAACAGTCATGGGTTCAAGCGCTTGAGCGCAGCACGGATCTCTGCATCGTGACCACCCAACGCAGTAGTTGCGATCGCCGCATTACGCAACAGGATCGACGCTGCATGCTCGATGTGATCCTTCAGCAGGCGATCAGAGGGACCGGACAGTGTCAGTGCCCCTTTGAGTTCGAATCCCATGGAGAACACCGGTACCGACACCGCGGTGGTTTCCGGATCACGCTCGCCGAATGAGCAGGCCCAGAAGCGCTCGCGCACTTCACTCAGCGCAGGATCGACGTTGCGCGAGAAGGCGCGAAGGATCTTGCCGGAGGCTCCGGCATGCAGCGGGAACCGAGCGCCTTCGAGCACCGACACCCGTACTGCTCGTTTGGGCTCGACCCGAAACAGAACGACCCGACTGCCGTTTTCCATCACGTAGAACGAAGACGTCTCACCGCTTTCGTCGGTGATGGATTCGAGCAAGGGATGAATCACGTCGCGCAGGCGAAAGGAGGTTTGGTAGAGCTGCGACAAGCGCAGGGGTTCGGGCCCGATTGAGTAGCGGCCGTCACTGGTGCGACGCATGAACCCGGACTTTTCCAATGAGGCGATCAGGCGAAGTATCGTGCTTTTGTAAAGACCGGTACGCCGCGATATTTCGGCCAGGGAGAGGCTGTCCTGTTCGATATTGAAAGCAGCCAGAATAGCGAACGCGCGATCCACTGCCGCGACACCACCCTCAGCTGAACTGGCGTGGTCGGTAAGGTTCTTGTCGGATTCAGTAGTCATAGACACTCTTTGTCGATTGCACTTGCAGGCAGCCAGTTGCTCAAGGGGTAGCACGACTGCCTGCAAGACAATATCAGAGGTCCATGGCATTCACTGGGAAAACTGAATCCGCTTCGTCACGCTTCGCGCAAGAACAGACGCAGGGACATGACCATGGCCGCAGCCACGAACAGGATGCACCCCATGACCATCAGGCCTGCGGTGAACGACCCGGTGTAATCTTTCAGGAACCCCATCAAGTAAGGACCCACGAAGCCACCGAATGCACCAATCGAGTTGATCAGAGCGATCCCGCCTGCTGCCGCCTGTCCGCGCAGGAACTTGCCTGGCAAGGTATAGAAGATGGTCTTGCCGGCGATAGTACCCACCAAAGCCAGTGTGATACCCGCCAATGCCGGCACCAGCGAGTCCATCTGCAAGGCAAACAACAGTGCGATGCCTGCCAGCAGCATTGCCAGGGTCAGGTTGAGAATACCCTTGCCAGTACGGTCAACGTGCCTGGCCCACACCAGCAGCCCGACGGTTGCAAAGAAGTAGGGAATAGCTGCGACCCAGCCGATCATGCTGATCTCGACCCCTTGGGCCTTGAGCATTTGCGGCAGCCAGATGCCAATGCCGTAAGAGCCTAGCGTGAAGCTGAAGGTAATCGAGCTGAGAATCCATACTCGCGGATCCTCCAAGGCAGCCTTGAAACCATGGCTATGCTGCCCCTTGCCTTGTTCCTCGGCCAACATACCCGTCAACACTTCACGCTCATCGCTCGATAGCCATCTGGCTTGCGCGGGATGATTGCTCAGCACCTTCAGCGTGATCAGGCCAAGGACGCAGGCGGGCAAGCCTTCGATCAGGAACATCCACTGCCAACCTGCGAGACCCCAGGCGCCGTGCATCTGCAGGAGCCAAATCGACAGAGGCCCACCGACCAGAAACGATATCGGGGTCGCGACCGTGAACCAGGCGAGCACGCGAGTGCGGTACTGCGCCGGAAACCACAAGGTCAGAAAGAAGATCACGCCGGGGAAAAAACCTGCTTCCGCGATCCCCAGGATAAGCCTTACCGCGTAGAAACTGTACGGCCCTACCACCAATGCTGTCGCCGCTGCGGCCAGGCCCCAGGTGATCATGATTCGGGCCATCCACAATCGAGCGCCGAACCGATACATGGCCAGGTTGCTCGGAACTTCGCACAGGCAATACCCGAAAAACATGATGCCGGCGCCAAGTCCGAATTGTGTTGCGGTCAAACCCAGTTGCTCGGTCATCTGCAATGCGGCGTAGCCCACGCTGGTGCGATCGAGGTAGTTGAAAAAATAGGCCAGCGCCAACAGCGGAATCAGGCGCCAGGCTGCTTTGTGCAAGACGCGAGTCTGTTCTGCGCTGAGTGCGCTGGCGCCGTCGCTGGTATCAGGGCGCGGGGATGTCGTGACAATCGCCATGATCGGTTTCCTCACTCTTTATTTTTATAGAACCAACGGCGGGAACGTCCGTCAGCATCGTGACTCAAGCGTGCGGTCGATACGGCGTCAGCGAATGATTCCGCGTGCACGCAACGCGTCGACATCTCCTGGCGCGTAGCCCATGTCCTGAAGCAACTCGGCAGAGTGACTTCCCAGCGTCGGCACATTGAGGCGCGTGGCGAACCGGTGCCCGTTCATTTCGAAGGGCAGCATCGGCACCTTGACCTGATCGCCGTTCTCCAGGGTCAGGTCCGCAAGCCCTCCCGACTCGTTCAAATGTCGATCGTCGAAAAGATCCTGCGGTCGCTGAATCGGCGAAAATGGCAGGCCAGCTTCCTCGCACATCGTCATGACTTCCTGTTTGCTCAGCTGCAGAAGGCGGGCTTTGACCTGGGGCAGGATTCGCGCGCGCGCTTGAACGCGCTGAGTATTCTTTGCCAATTCTGGAGCCGCGCCCAGCTCTGCAAATCCGAAGCTTTGACAGAAGCTGACCCACTGGCTATCACTGACAACGCCCATGAATACCTGCTCGTTATCACAGGTATCGAATACGTCATAGATGGCCCAGGCGGAGAGTCGGCTGGGCATCGGTGCAGCTGCTTTGCCAGTGGTCGCCATCTGCATCATGTGCTGACCTACCAGGAATGCCGAATTCTCGAACAGGCCGGTCTGTACGAACTGGCCTTCGCCGGTGTTCTTGCGCTGCCACAACGCCGCGAGGATCGATATGGCGCTGAACATACCGCCCATTACGTCGTTGACCGACGCGCCAGCGCGCAGGGGTCTGCCTTCAGGGCCGGTCATGTACGCCAGGCCCGTCATCATCTGCACCACTTCGTCGAGGGCAGTCCGGTGTTCGTAAGGCCCAGGCAGGAAGCCTTTCATCGAGCTGTAAATGATGTCCGGTTTGATCAGCTTCACCTGCTCGTAGCCCAAACCCAGCTTTTCCATGGCGCCGGGGCGAAAGTTCTCGGTCACGACATCCGCGCTTTCGATCAGCTTGCGCACAGCAGCCATGCCCTCATCGGTCTTGATGTCGACGGCGAAGCTTTTCTTGTTGCGGTTGTAGGTCATCCAGTAGCCCGCGCCCGAACCGGTCAGGCGTCGGGTGTTATCGCCTTCGGGCACCGGTTCGACCTTGATCACCTCGGCACCCAGGTCAGCCAACACCAATCCGCAGGTGGGGCCCATGACCATATGGACGAACTCGATGACGCGCACTCCAGCCAGGGGGAGACTCTGCAGGTTCTCGTTCTGCTGGCTCATCGGGCACCTCCCGCGTAGTGAAAGTTCTTGCCCACACCGGCATCAGGAATGAACCCATACAGCGGCTCTCCCGGCAGCCCTTGGATCAGCCACTTCCGGGCCGCTACGAGTTTGTCGATGTCGATTCCCGTCCGAAGCCCCATGGACTCGAGCAGATAGACCAGATCCTCGGTCACGATATTGCCCGAAGCGCCCGGTGCGTAAGGGCAGCCGCCAATACCGCCTTGGGAAGCGTCGATAGTGGTTACCCCGACGTCCAGAGCGGCCACCACGTTCGCCAGGCCCTGGCCGCGGGTGTTATGGAAATGCGCACTGCCCGCCTTGCTACCGATTTCATTGCGCAAACGTGTGAACACACGGCGAACCTGCGCTGGGTTGGCATAGCCCACGGTATCGGCCAGACCTATCTCGTCCACACCCAGCTCGCTCATGATCAATGCCATGCGGATCACATCGTCCTCTGGCACCTCACCTTGGATGGTGCAGCCAAAGACGGTCGACAGACCTGACTCAACCTCCACATGAGGAAACTGCTCGTTGCGCAGTGACATCACAGCCTTCACTTCTTCGAACACCTGCTGATGGGTCTTGCGGATGTTTGCCAACGAGTGCGGCTCACTGACCGAGATAGGCAAGGTGATTTTCTGCACGCCAGCATTGAAGGCGGCTTCTGCGCCCTTGAGGTTTGGCACCAATGCGGTCACGAAGACATCCGGGCGTCTGCGCAGGTGTTTCACCAGGACCGCGGCGTCGGCCATCTGCGGCAGCAATTTGGGCGATACGAAGGAGCCGACTTCGATCTCTCTGAGCCCGGCATCGGCTAGGGCGTCCAGCCACTGAAGTTTGAGCGCGGTGGGCATGGTCGCATCGACGCTCTGCAGGCCATCACGAGGGCCCACTTCGCTGATCAGGATGTCTACGTTGTTGTTGTGATTCATCGCCGGGTCTCCGGGTAGGGACTTGAAGCGTTCCATCTAGCAGAACGATGTTCTGCATTTATCATCCTGCCAGGTCCCGGGCTTGTCAATGTCATCTGTTCGAATACTCGACATTCGTTGACTCTCCGCCTAACTGCCAAACGACAAGAACCTTGAGATGGGTTGACAGAGACGATAAGAAGGTCGACATTTGTTCTGTCGGAAAATATACAGTTCTGCCAGATAGAACAAAAATAACGGTGTATCTGTCGATCTTCGCCTTCAAAATGGGCGATCTCTGGAAACACCCCGTAGGAGTCGATCCTGTGAGCCTCTATCCCCCGCCCCGCGATTTGTCGACCCGAGTGTTCAGCAAGCTGCCAGAAGCCTTTTGGGAAGACGGCGATTCCGACTGGGTTCGAGCGAACAAACCCGGACAGAAGATCAAAAGCTTTCTCGAGGGACCCTCGTTCGATCTGCAGGGCAATCTGTACGTCACCGACATCCCGTATGGACGGATCTTCCGCATCGACACTCACGGTCACTGGACGCTGGTCACTCAGTACGATGGGTGGCCCAACGGCCTGAAAATTCACCGTGACGGTCGTATCTTCATCGCCGATTACAAGCAGGGCATCCTCACACTCGATCCGGAGAGCGGCGCATTGACGCCGTTGCTGACCCACAGCCGCAGCGAGGGCTTCAAAGGGGTGAACGACTTGTTCTTCGATGCTGCCGGCAAGCTCTACTTCACCGATCAAGGCCAGACCGGCCAGCAGGACCCCAGCGGTCGTGTGTATAGCTATGACCTGGACAAGCAGATGCTCAACTGCCTGATCGCCAATGGTCCAAGCCCCAACGGCCTGGTGATGGACCTGGAGCAAAAGGCGCTCTTGGTAGCGATGACTCGCGGCAATGCAGTCTGGCGCTTGCCGATCCAAACCGATGGCGGGACCAGCAAGGTCGGCATCTTCGCCGCAATGGCTGGAGGGGTCAGCGGTGCAGACGGCATGGCGCTGGATTCGCTGGGCAACCTGTACGTCTGCGACGCCGGCAACGGCTGCGTTTGGGTCTTCGATCCCCACGCCGTACCGCTGTATCGGATTCGCTCATGCACTGAAGGACGCACGCTGACCAACCTGGCCTTTGGTGGCGAAGGCAATCGGCAGTTGTTCATGACCGACTCCTCGACCAGCACGATCCTGGTGGCCGACCTGGAGCACAGCGGCCAACCGATGTTCTCTCACCGCTAGACCCGACCGACGACACCCTGTGTGCACGGCATACGGGTTTCGCTCGGCCGAAGAAAAGCGGGCACCCCTCGCCCGCCCCTACAAAACAATAAAAGGGATGGCCCATGTTGATATTTCTGAGCTACACCATGATCGCAAGCTTCATGTACTTGATCATGAGCAAACGTCTGTCGCCACTGGTGGCCTTGTTGCTGGTACCGGTGATATTCGGCTGCTTGAGTGGATTTACCACCCAACTGGGCGGGATGATGTACGACGGCATCAAGATGCTCGCTCCAACGGGCATCATGCTGACCTTCGCCATTTTGTACTTCTGCATGATGACCGATGCAGGTCTTTTCAACCCATTGATCAAGGTCATACTGCGGCTGGTCAAGGGCGATCCTCGCAAGATCGTGGTCGGCACTGCCGTGCTTGGGCTCTGCGTTGGCCTGGACGGTGACGGCGCAACCACTTACATCATCGCTACGGCTGCCTTCCTGCCACTCTACCGACTGACCGGTATCCGTCTGCAGGTCATGGCGACCGTTTTGTTGATGGCCATCGGTGTCATGAACATTCTGCCGTGGGCAGGTCCTTTTTCCCGAGCCGCAAGCGCGATGCATGTGGACATCACTGAGTTGTTCATACAGATGATCCCGGTGATGATCGCCGGTGGCGTATGGGTAGTGTGCGCCGCCTGGTGGCTGGGGCGCATGGAATATCGGCGTCTGGGCTTGGTCAGTGTCAGCGAGGAGAAGGTGCTCGACGGCTACGCACACATCCGCCTGAGTGATCCGAAGTTTCTGTTCAATGTTGTGCTGACCACCGCCTTGATCGCCTCAATGATGCTCAACCTGATGCCCCTGCCGATCCTGTTCATGATGGCTTTCGGGTTGGCGTGCCTGGTCAACTTCCCGACACTCAAACAACAGAAGGAAGTCATTGCGCGCCACGCCGATAACGTCCTGGCCGTGACCTTGCTCATATTTGCCGCTGGCATCTTCGTAGGCATCATGGGCGGCACGGGAATGATCAAAGCCATCTCCAACAACTTGATCACCCTTCTGCCTGAGCAGACGGGCCCTTACATGTCGCTGATAACAGCCTTGCTCAGCATGCCTTTCACCTACGTACTGACCAATGACGCCTTTTACTTCGGCGTACTACCGATTCTCGCGGAAACGGCTGCTCACTACGGCATCGGGCCGCACGAGATGGCGATTGCCTCGTTGATTGGCCAGCCGGTCCATCTACTGAGCCCGCTGGTGGCATCTACCTACCTGCTGTGTGGTCTTCTGGATATCGACTACGGCGACAACCAGCGCGTATCACTCAAGTGGACAGTAGGCACAGTCATAGTGATGCTGTGCGCGGCCATCGCGGTAGGTGCCATTACGATCGTCAATTGAAGAAGGTTACTGGGATCGAAAGCAGTCGCTTGCAAGCGGCCGCTATCGACAGATTCAGCACCACAGCGGCCAGCGTGAATTCTTAAGTCGCGCCATGTTCGTCAAACCACTGCCGATTCAATCCTTCTGGAACGCCAGGCATAGGCCAACACCATCAGCAGCCCCAGAGCGGCCATCGCCGCTCCGGCCAGGGAAATCGCCGGATAACCCAAACCAGCTTTGATCACCGCTCCGCCCAGTGCTGCGCCAATCGCGTTGCCGAAATTGAAGGCGCCAATATTCACCGCAGAGGCAAGGTTGGGCGCGTCCTTCGCTGCTTCCATGACGCGCATCTGTAACGGCGGCACCAGGGCGAAACTGGCGATACCCCATATCAGGATGGCCAGAGCAGCCGGCACTGCCCACCGCATCAGCACGGTGAACGCCAGCAAGACGAGAATCAGAACGCCTAGCGAGACGATCAAGGTGCGATCTACCGAGCGGTCGGCGGCCTTGCCGCCCCACATGTTGCCCAGCGTCAACCCCACACCGAAAAGAACCAGCATGGCGGTGATGTAGGCGGTGGAACCGTGGGTCTCGCTGCTGAGGATGGGCGCGATGTAAGTGAAGACGGTAAACATTGCGCTCGATCCGACTACGGTCAAGGCCAACGCGCCCAGCACCGGACCACGTCCCAGTACCCGAATTTCGGCCATTGCACCGACGCTTTGCGACGTCTTCAGGTTGGGCAGGGCGAACCACAACGCGGCCATGGTCAGCACGCCGAGGCCGGTGATCCCCCAGAAAGCAGTGCGCCAACCGAACAGTTCACCAAACCAGGTGGCCAGCGGTACACCGCCGATGGTGGCCAGGGTCAGGCCCATGAACATCGCCGCGACCGCCCCGGCACGCTTCTGCGGGGCAACTACGCTGGCGGCGACGATGGAACCCACGCCAAAAAATGCACCATGGTTCAGTGAGGTCACCACCCTGGCGACCATGAGGCTGTAGTAATCGGTGGCCAGGGCTGACATCAGATTACCCAAAGTGAAAATGGCCATGAGCCCGACCAGCAGATAGCGTCGGGGAATCCTGCCGGTAGTCAGGGTCATCAGCGGTGCGCCGAGCAATACGCCCAGCGCATAGGCACTGACCAGCAAACCGGCGGCGGGAATGGAAACGCCCAGATCCGCAGCGATACCCGGCAACATGCCCATGGGGGCGAACTCTGTTACGCCGATGCCGAAAGCACCGATGGCGAGCGCGACAAGTGGTGGATTGATACGCATGAAAGGCTCCTTATCTATGCCGCCAATGCTACGATCCAGGTTTTTAACGCGGTAGATGGCATTTTTGGCAATCACCTATGCGCAGGAGGCACAAGTGGATTTCAACGGCAGGTCAGGTGAGATGTGTGTTTTCATCACCGTGGCGCAGGAAGGCAGCCTATCGGCCGCCGCGCGGGCGCTGGGCCTGACACCCTCGGCGGTCAGTCGAATCATCACGCGAACCGAGCAACGTCTTGGCGCCCGCCTGCTGCTGCGTACCACCCGAGCGATCGCCTTCACTGCCGAGGGCGAAGCGTTCCTGCGCGGCGCCCGGCGTATCCTGGCCGACATGGACGAGGTCGAAGAAGCGATCGCCGACCAGGGCGTACCCAAGGGACGATTACGGGTCAGTGCCGCCCTTGGCCATGGGCGGCTGGCGATTGTTCCCCTGGTTGCAGCATTCAGCGCCCGTTACCCGAACATCGTCGTCGACCTTAGCTTGGGCGACGAAGTGGTCGACATCCTGGGTGGGCAGGCCGACGTAGCGATCCGTTTTGGCCATCTGCCCGACAGCCCGCTGACCGCGCGCAGGATCGGCAACACAGGTCAGGTGGTGGTCGCATCGCCCGAGTACCTGCAGCGCCACGGTATCCCCGAGGCGCCGGAAGACCTGTTGCGGCATAATTGCCTGCGCTTCAACTTCCGGCGTGCCGAACCCAACTGGCCGTTTATCCGCGATGGAAAAGAGTTTTCCCTGAAAGTCAGCGGCAACATCGAATGCAGCAGCGGTGAAGCGCTGGCACAACTCGCGCGAGTAGGTGCCGGCATTGCACGCATCGGTGAGTTCAGCGTGAGTGAGGATCTGCAGCGCGGCGCCCTGATTTCGCTGTTGGAAGCCTGGAACCCTGGGGACGAGGAACCGATTCATGCGGTATTCGTCGGCGGGGCGGCAATGCCGGCGCGGGTACGATTGTTCGTGGACTTCCTACTGGAACATCACCGGATGTAAGCGGACGCGCAAGCTGATATTTCCGAGTACTCGGTGATGTTGAAGTGACCCAAACATTTTTGGGGCACTATCAATAGGTGGTTTGCCCTCCTGGGACAATCTCGAGCTCTGGCATTGATGGGTCGTCCACGTTTTAAATGGCCGTCGTGAAAGACCGCTTTTGGCCGATAGCTGACGTCCATGTCCCTGCTTAACCTTAAGCCTTCTCGACCTGAGACCGCTAATCGATCGCCGGGGGCCGTCCAGGTATCAGGTGCCTGACTTGATCTTGGTCCAGGCCCGCGTGCGCGCGCGTTCGGCGTCACGCCCCAGAGGCTTGAGCGTATAGAGCGTGGTCATCGCGGCCTCGGTGGGGTACAGGTTGGGATTGTTGCGAATCGCCGGATTGACCTGTTCGGTAGCGTCTTTGTTGGGGTTGGGGTAGCCGACAAAATCGCTGATTGGCGCGATCACCTGCGGCTGTAGCAGGTAGTTGATGAATGTGTAGGCGTCTTGGGGATTCCTGGCACCTTTGGGGATGGCGAGCATGTCAAACCAGATGGGGGCGCCTTCCTTTGGCAGGCGCATGTCTACGGTCACGCCGTTCTTGGCCTCTTTGGCGCGGTTGGCGGCTTGGGAAAAGCTGCCGGAGTAACCGACCGCGACGCAGATGTCACCGTTGGCGATATCCGCCATGTATTTGGACGAATGGAAGTAGGTGATATAGGGGCGGATTTTCATCAACAGAGTTTCGGCCTTCACATAGTCCTTGGGGTTGCCGCTGTTGGGGTCGAGGCCCAAGTGCTGCAAGGCCAGGGGCAGGATTTCGGAGGGTGAGTCCAGCAGCGCTACACCACAGGATTTGAGCTTGCTGATGTTTTCTTCCTTGAAAATCAGTTCCCAGCTGTCCACTGGCGCATCGGCACCCAGGGCGGCCTTGACTTTGTCCGGGTTGAATCCGATCAGGATGGTGCCGTACATGTAAGGCACGGCGAATTTATTGCCCGGATCGTTGGCCTCGATCAGCTTCATCAGCTTGGGATCGAGGTGGTTCCAGTTCGGCAGTTGGCTGCGGTCCAGCGGCTGGAATATACCGGCTTCGATCTGCTTGGCCAGGAACACGTTGGATGGCACTACCACGTCATACCCTGAGTTACCGGTGAGCAGCTTGGCTTCCAAAGCTTCATTAGTGTCGAAGATGTCGTACACCAATTTAAGGCCAGGATTCTGCGCCTTGAAGTCCTCCAGCGCCTTGGGGGTGATGTAGTCGAACCAGTTGTAGACCCGCAGGGTTTTCTCTTCGGCATGAGCCATGCCACCGATAACGGCAGCGCAGAGGATAAGTGACTTGAACATGTTCATTGGGCAGCCCCTTCAAAGCCTTCGAGAACGTTGACGGCATTGATACCGATTTCTTCCACCGCGTAGCCGCCTTCCATCACGAACAGCGTAGGTTTACCCAAGCGGGAGATGCGTGCGCCCATCGCCAGATAATCCTTGCTGTCGAGTTTGAATTTCGAGATCGGATCGTCCTTGAATGTATCTACGCCCAGGGAGACGACGATGATGTCGGCGTCATAACGATCAATTTCTATGCAGGCTTGCTCGAGCGCCGCGCTCCAGGTTTCCCAGCCGGAACCGGCCGGCAGTGGGTAGTTGAAGTTAAAGCCGGCACCTGCGCCTTCACCGGACTCGTCGGCATAGCCCAGGAAAAACGGAAACTCCCCTTCCGGGTGGCCGTGGATCGAGGTGAACAGCACATCGCTGCGCGCATAGAAAATTGACTGGGTGCCGTTGCCGTGGTGGTAGTCGACATCCAGAATCGCGACCTTTTTGTGGTCCTGATCAAGAAAGGCCTGGGCAGCAATAGCGGCGTTGTTTAGGTAGCAATAACCGCCCATCAAGTCGCCAGCTGCGTGGTGTCCCGGCGGACGGCACAGGGCGAAAGCACTGCGGGCACCTTGCTGAATCGCTTGTTGCGCGCTAAGCGCGACCTGCGCCGCCGAGTAGGCTGCCTGCCACGTGCCGGCGGTAATCGGCGCTCCGCCGTCGAAGCTGTAATAACCGAGTTGACCATGCAGGCTTTCGGGTAATACGCGGCGCAAGGTCCGGGCGGGCCAAGTGTAGGGCAGGAGGTCGCCGTCCTGACCGAATTCGGTCCAGCGGGCCCAGGCACCCTTGAAGAAATCGAGGTACTCACGGCTATGAATGCGTTGCAGCGGTTCCAGACCAAAGTCCTGCGGCGCCTGTACATCGCCAAGTTGACGGTCCCTGACCCGTTGCAATACATGATCGGCGCGTGAGGGCATTTCGAAGCAGGGCATCAACTGCCCGTCCATCAGCTCACAGCGGCCGTGGTGCAGATGGTGATCGTCCGAGTAAATTGTCAGCATTTGTTGTTCTCCGCGGGCTGTATCGGTCAATACAGTCTTGCGCCGGGCGAGGTTTATGAGAACGGCAAGTGCGGCCAAAAGGGGATAAATATGGCCAGATTTTCTGTCCGTAATTCGCTCCTCAATGAGGCGTCATGCGCGAAATTGGCTCGGCGCCACGCCACTCCAGCGCACGAAAGCGTGCCTAAAACTTGCGGTCTCGCTGAAGCCCAGAGCCTCGGCGATCCGGTAGATGGGCCACCGATCTTCGGCCAGCAGTTGCTTGGCGCGTTCGAAACGAAGTTCGTCGAGCAGTTCCTGATAGCTGCAGCCCAGGTCGTGCAGATGTCGACGCAAGGTGCGCGCCGAGCAGTTCATCTGTCGGGCCAGCATGTCCAGCCTAGGTGCGGCATGCAGTTGTGCAGCCAGCGATAGCCGGATCCGCCCCAACCAGGCCTCGCGCCCGGTAAATTCCGTGTTCTGTTTTCGGCAGCGCTCGGTCATGGCCTGATGGGTTACCGCGTCAGCCAGCGGTAAAGGCTGGGCGAGCCAGCGTTTATCAAAAGCAAAGGCATTGACGGTGGCCTGGAACTGCAACGGACAGTCAAAACATTCGGCGTAGCGAGTCTGATAGTCCGGCGCATCGTGCTCAAAGCAAGCGCCCAGCAAGGGCAGTGAGTGGCCGAGCAGGTCGTCGCAAATGACTTTCAGCGACCCCAGGCACAGCTCGACATTGAAGGCGGTCAGTGCCGGATTCTCGCGGTAATCGCCCGCAGTGAACCAGATACGTTCGCCGTCTTCCTCCAGACTCAGCTCGAACAGTGTTCCCAGCAGCGCGGGATAACGCAGAGCCAAACGGAGCGCGTCACCGAAAGTGG
Organism: Pseudomonas sp. PS01301; assembly: GCF_029960215.1. Taxonomy (NCBI): domain Bacteria; kingdom Pseudomonadati; phylum Pseudomonadota; class Gammaproteobacteria; order Pseudomonadales; family Pseudomonadaceae; genus Pseudomonas; species Pseudomonas sp. PS01301. Next base: position 102,221 of record NZ_JASCPM010000008.1, read on the forward strand.
CACTGGTAAGCAGGGCATAGCCGAGCATGCCGTAGGATGAAACATGCATACGCCGCCCCACGATCAGGCCGATGTCGCGCTGCAGAGCCACGGCATTGGCGCACACCTGCATCTCCTGATGCGTGGCGATGCGCGTGTCGGCACGGTTCAAGTCCGCTGCGCATATGCCACTGCCGGCCAGCAGCGCCTCTGCGGACCAGCCTTGCGCCTTGAACGTGCTCAGGACCAGTGAGACAGCGTTGAGGGTGGTGAGATGGGAGTGCAGCATGGGGACTTCCAGCGAGGCGAGGAATACGAGAAGAGCAAGTTGTGTGCCGGAATCCCGACCAGTTAATTTTGCTTAGGCGACTGGCTGTTCGAGCCTGAGTCGGTTCGACCTCCATCGCCCGTTCCGACCTTCGAGATCTCGGCGCTCTGACATGCCGCATGGACGCTGACCCATCCATTGCAGCTCAGGCATGCTACCTTCACCCCGCCGTTGATCACCGCGTCCTCCAAGGAGAATATTCCGTGCTGATTGCCCACCTTTCCGATCTGCATATCAGGCCGCAAGGCATTCTTTATCAGGGGCTGGTTGATTCAAACACGATGTGCGAGCAGGCTATTGCACACCTGAACAGCCTCATGCCGCGGCCCGATGTAGTGATCATCACCGGCGACTTGGTGGATGAGGGGCTACCGCAAGAATATGCAATGGCACGTACCTTGCTGGCGGGGATCAAGCAGCCGTTGCTGATGATTCCTGGCAATCATGATGACCGAAACTTAATGAGTTCTACCTTTTCCCAGCCGTATCTCTCTTCAACGGGAAACCCGTGGCACTTCGTCGCCGATGACCTCGGACCGGTACGGATCATTGGTGTGGATGTGACCGTCCCGCAGGAACATCACGGCGACATGAGCGAGGCGGCTGGGGCCTGGCTCGATGCGGCACTTGCTCAGGAGCCGACGCGCCCGACTCTGATCATGCTGCACCAGCCGCCGTTCCTCAGTGGCATTCCTTATATCGACACGTATGCCTGCCGGAACTCGGAGCGGCTGCGCGAAGTGGTGCAGCGCTATCCGGCGATCGAACGTGTGGTGTGCGGCCACATTCACCGCTCGATGCAATTACGTTTTGGCGGCACGGTCCTGTGCACTGCGCCCAGCACAACGACTGCCATCGGGTTGGCTTTGGATGCAGAGGCTGAAGAGGCGTCGTATGTGGAGCCGCCGGCGTTACTCCTGCATCACTGGAAGGTGGATACCGGTCTGATTACCCACTGGGTGCCCATCGGCACATTTCGCGGGCCACTGCCGTTTGCATGAGCGGAGAAGTTTGGCGGGGTGTATAAGGGTGAGTGCTGGTGACGGGCAGCTACCGGCCAGGAGCGGCCAGGAGCGCATAAGCACAGGGCTGCAGCTTCACCCTAATCCGCGCGAAATTAGTAACAATAAAATACGCTATGCGTAATTTTTGGTCTTCCGGCCATGGAAACATTACGGAGTGCTCATGGCAAAAAGCAGCCCGTTCGGCAAGTCAAGAATGACTGAAATTTACGCACACCATCCATAACCCCATTCCACACAACAGGTGCTACCCTCAGACGTCACTCGCGTGGTGAGTCATTGGCGACACAGTGGCCGGGCGTCGTGGGACCTCTGGTCGCTGACGTGGATGTCGTTCAGCTGGGCGAACGGGAAAATCGCGACGCAGATTTTGCGTGGCCTGACATCAACGATACGGCGATCAACCGGATCGATGTCTTTGAAGCGCTGAGGTTGGGACCGGCTGCCGTCATTCAACGCATTCGCAAGACGCTGGGCCGAACACCTGAGCAAGGGCTGTGGATACACCTGGATGTGGACGTTCTTGACCAGTCCGTGATGCCCGCTGTGGACCGTCCAGGCTCTCCGGGTATTCCAGCTGCGGACCTGTCGCGCATCATGGCGCCCTTCGTGGCTGACCCGCGGTGCAGGGGGATGACCGTAACGGTATTTGACCCTGACCTGGACCCTGACGGTCGCTACGCTGCAGTCATCGTGGATCTGTTGAAACGGTTGCCGTTCCCCGTTCAGGTGAGCCAATGATCCGGGCGGAGCAGACCCAGTCCTTCAGCCCCCACGAGCCCCCGGCATCACCCTCAACAGCTTCGCATCGACCGCATCGGTAAGCACATAGATCGACCCATCGGGAGCCACCTTGACGTCTCGCATGCGCTCGTCCAGTTCGCCCAGCAACAACTGCTGATCCACGATCTGCTGCCCATTGCGCACGACCCGGCGCACGGCGCGCTCCTTGAGTGCCGGGACCAGCAAATCCCCGCGCCACTGGGGAAACAGCGGGCCGTCATAAATCGCCAGGCCTGAAGGTGCAATCGACGGTGTCCACTCCAGAACCGCATCTTGATAGCCCGGCAACTGAGTGAACGGCGTCACCTTGGCGAACGGGTAGTCGATGCCAGCGGTCACGACAGGCCATCCGTAGTTGCCGCCCGGCACGATCCGGTTGATCTCGTCACCGCCGCGCGCGCCATGCTCGGTGATGAGCAGGTCGCCCGTTGTCGGATCCACGGCGATGCCTTGGACATTGCGGTGGCCGAGGCTGTAGATCTCGGGGGCCGCACCGGCTTTGCCGATGAAAGGATTGTCCGCCGCAGGCCTGCCCTCGCGATCAAGCCTGACCAGGGTACCCAGATCGTTCGCCGGGTTCTGCGCTTCCTCACGTCGCTCACTGCCGTCTCCCAGGGAAAGCACCAAGGTCTCGTCGCCGAGAAACGCAATGCGCCCACCGTTGTTGCCCGTGCGAGGTTTGAGCGTGGAGCTGAACAGGACTCGGACATCCTCGATCCTGTCGCTCTTCAGCGTGGCCCGTACCAGGCGTGTGCCGTTCGCAGCGGCCTCACCGTAACCCATCGTCAGGTACAACCAACCATTGCGCTCGAACTGCGGATCCAGCGCGACTTCCATCAATCCTGCGGTGCCGCCCTGCTGGAAGATGGGCGGGAGCCCGTCAAGTTTGATCTGCGAAGAGGCGCCATTCGTGCCGATGACCAAGAGTCGCCCACCCATTTCAGTGACCAGCACACGGCCGTCCGGAAGAAACGCCACCGACCACGGGCGGTTCAGCCCCGTCGCGACGGTTTGCACTTCATAGCTGGCCCGATCCACTGTCGCCGGCTTGTCGGGGGCGCCTGGGGCCATGGCGAAAAAAAGCATGGCCGGTGCCGCCAGCAGAACTGCCACGACAGCCGCCTCGCGCCAGCGCCCTCCTCCGTCTGGCGAATCACTTCGTTTGGACGACCTGTTCAGACGCGCATACAGCCACCCGCCGACGATCCCCGTCAGCGACATCAGGACAAGGCCCACAGTCGTGCGGGTGCCCGGCAGTGCGGGCATGGGGATCACCGAGCGCATCAGCCAGAAGACGAAAGCCAGACCACACACGCTGGCCGCGATGAACACGAACCGGCGCCAGGAAGGCGGAGCGAAACGCAGCACCCAGTGGCCTGCCAAGACCGCGAGCAATAAGGCTGCCGCAGCGATGCCAAACATGACCGGACCAAACCGTGCAAGGTCTTCGAGCGTCGTCCAGAGCCGAACCGATGAAGTTACCGGCGCCCCGAGACGGAGCAGCTCGCCTAGATTGAGCTGGGTCTGCACGATACTGGCGATGGCGCCGGTTGCCAGCGCGGCGACAAGCAGCGTCCTGAGGGTGCGAATCATGGCCGTCATTCGATTTCGTCTCTGGCTGGCTTCCACGTTTTGCAGAATCCCCACGCGTCCTGACCTGAGACACTTCCCCTGGAAAATTCGCTCATCGAGTGTGCTACCAGTTCTTACAGACGAACTGCCCGCGGTTCACCGGAGTTTCACGCCCCCAAACAACATACCTTCGTTGGCCTCGGCACCATCCCAGGCCTGGATGACCGTAGCAACCTGCAGGCTCAAGACCGCTTGCCCATCAGAACTGGTATTTAGCCGTGACCATGAGGTTGCGTGGGTCGCCGTAGTAACCGCCGAGGAAGGTTTCATCCAGTGAACTCAGGTACTTCTTGTCGAACAGGTTGTTGACGTTGACCAGCGCAGACAGGTTGTCGGTGAACTCGTAGCGGGCCATCAGGTTGAAGACCGCGTAGTCGTCCTGCTTGGCTTTGACCGTCTTGCTCAACTGCCACGGCGTGGTGCTGAAGTGGATGCCGCTCTGCCAGTTGACGCCACCGCCCAGGGTCAGCCGATCCAGTTCGTTGGGCATGCGATAGGTGGTCCAGAACTTGACCAGCTCGGCGGGCGCAACGGTATTGATCCGGTCGCCATCGGCGTTTTCCGTCACGGCGTGGGTGTAGCTGGCCGCGACTTTCCAGCCGGGCTGGATCTCACCGTTGATCTCCGCATCGAAACCGCGGGTCCTGGCGCCGTTGACTGCACGGTAGGCTCGTTCGCTGAGGGTGCCGCTGACGATCTGTCCTGGATCAAGCTCTGCCAGGTTGTCTTGCTTGGTCATGAACACGTCGAAGCTGGTGGTGATGCGACCGTCGAGAAACTCGCTTTTGACGCCAACCTCGAACGCATCGCCGGTACGCGGTTCCAGGGACTTGCCGTCCCGATCATGCACACTTTGCGGCTTGAAGATGCTGGTGTAGCTGGCGTAGATCGAGTGTTGGTCGGTCAGGTCGTAGACGATACCGGCGTAGGGGGTGAACTCGCCGTGCTCCTGGTATTGGGTATCGCTACTGTTGGCGGCATCTGCCGGCGCCCGGTAATGGTAGTAGCTGTCGTATTTATAGTTGCTGGCCCGCCCGCCGAGGATGATCGACACGTCATCGGCAGGCCGCAGGCGCACGGCGGCGTAGGTGCCCAACTGGCGAATGGTGGTGTCGTTATCGAACAGAATCTGGCCGTTGCCCTGAGGTTCCTCGGTACGGTTGTTCCACGTGTAGTAGTTGATGGAGCGACCTTCGACATCTTCGCCCGCGGCAGGATCGTTGTGGTCTTCGAACTTTGTGTAGGTCATGCCGATCACGAGTTCATGCTCACGCCCGAACAACCGGAACGGGCCCTTGGCGTTGACATCAATCCCGGTCTGTTTTTGCCAGCCGGTCGACGAGCCACCATAGAGCTGCATGCCGTCACCGGTAGCTTCGTCGATAAACCCCCAGCTGGCGGAAGCCAGTTTCGAATCGCGCTTGCTGTACATCTGATTGACCGAAGCCTTCAGCGCCCAGTCATTGGCCAACTGCTGTTCCAGCGAGTAGAAGACATTCAGCGTGTCCTGCTGGCGCCTGCTCCAGCGCGACGCCGGGTTGGTGGAGCGGGAAAAATCGGTCTGCCCGCCCTCGCTGTTGAACAGCGGGAAACTGGCGAAGGACACGCCGCGCGGGTCTTGTTTCTGATAGTCATAGCCAGCGGTCAGCAGCAGGCTGTCGGTCAAGTCGGCTTCGACGATGCCGTAATGGATCTGTTTCTCTGTCTGGTAGTGATCGATGTGGCTATTGCCTTGCTGATAGGCGTTGACCATGCGCCCGCGGATGTTGCCCGTGGGCGTCAAGGGTCCGGAAACGTCCATCTCGGTACGGTACTGATCCCACGAGCCGAGGCCTGCGCTGACATAGCCCTGCAATTGATCGGTGGGGCGCTTGCGCACCAGATTGATGGTGCCCGAGGGATCGCCGGCCCCGGTCAGCAGCCCGGATGCACCGCGCAACACTTCGATACGATCATAGATCGCCATGTCGGACAGGCTTTGCGGGGTGGCGCTGGTGGAAACCACCAACGTGGTAGGTACGCCGTCGTACTGATAGCTGTCGATACCATAGCCGCGGGAGTAGATGTTCACCCGCTCCGAATCCAGCGGTTGCAGAGAAATACCCGGGGTTTGCTCCAGTACTTTGGCCAGGCTCGTGAGGTTCTGGTCATCGAGTCGCTGGCGGGTGATGACGCTGACGGTCTGCGGCGTTTCACGCAACGATAGGTTCAAACGTGTCGCGGTCGTGGTCGCCGTCGTGGTGTAGGACCCGGAACCGTCGCTGGTAAGGCCCAGGGCTCGCGCATCGATACTGGTGGCTCCGAGCTCCACGGCGCCCTGCTCTTCGACGACCTGGTTCAGCAGGTAATTGCCCTGCGAGGTTTTCACCACAGCAAGGCCCGTACCCCTCAGCAAACGGGCGAAGCCCTGTTCCACGCTGAACGAACCTTGCAGACCGGGACTGGACAGGCCGGCGGTCAAACGAGCATCCGCAGACAGGGGAATTGCCGCCTGACGCCCAAACTGGCTGAGTGCCTGATCCAGCGGCCCGGCTGCGACCGAGAAGCTTACCAACGCCGAGGCCAACGCAACCGGCTCCTGGGCGTACACCCCAGGGGCGGCCAGCGTTGTGCCCAACGAAAGACTGCTGGCCAGCAGCAACGGCAAAGACCAGACGCGGGTTTCTTCGATGGTGTGGCCTAGGGCCGGGCGACGGTGATGGATAGGATGCTTCATGCAGTGTTTCCGGAAGGGCTGAAAAGGCCGCCTACATGGCGGGGATATCCCCAGGCCAATCGAGAATCGAAAAACTGCCTCCCGTTTGAAAAAAAAATCAGGCTGAACCCCGTGCCGTTACGGTGACCCAGTAGCGCGTGCGGCGCACGATGCTCACCGGCAGGCTGTCTTCGAGCAGCGAGAGAATGCGTTCGCTGTCGTCCAGTGGGTAGGAGCCGGTAAGCAGCAGATCGGCCACCTGTGGATCGCAGCGCAGGACACCACTGCGATAGCGCGCCAATTGCGCCACGAAATCGCCCAGCCGCATGCGCTCGGCCACGATGAAGCCGTCGATCCAGGCAAGGCTGGCCGCGTTGATCGGCTGGGGGTGGGAAATGCTTCCGCGAGCGATGCGGGCCTGATAACCCGCCTCGACGATCTGCTCCGCCAGGTTCCCGGGCATGGAAGCCGCCACGCGACCGCTGCTCACTGACAACAGTGTGCCTGACCCCGCCTCGTCGCAGCGTACGGTGAAGCGCGTGCCCAACGGACGCAGCAGGGCATCACGCGTTTGCACGAGCAGAGGTCGCCGAGCCGAATCGCTACCGGTGAGAATATCCACCTCGCCGTAGCGCACGAGGATGCGCCGCTCATGAGCGTCAAAGCGGATGTCCACTGCGCTGTCGGTGTTGAGCCACAACTGCGTCCCGTCGGCCAGCCGGTGGCGACGGCGCTCACCGGTTGCCGTGCTCAGATCGGCCAGAGCCGATTGCAGCCAATGGCCGTCCTTGGTCTGCCAGCCCACTGCCCCCAGCAACCCGGCACCGATCAATATTTTCAATGCCTGGCGTCGGTCGCCACTGACGTAACGGGTCTGTTGCAAGGCGCGGCGCGCGACGGGGCTTTCCAGCGCCTGGGCGCGGTTCTTGATGACATCGGTCATACCTGTCATGCGTTGCCAGGCGCGCTCATGCTCGCTGTCGCTTTGTCGCCAGCGCTGCAGTTGCTGTAGATCGGTCTCACTGATGTCGCCGGATTGGCTCAAGGTGAACCAGGCAAGTGCTTGATCTCGCACCTCGGCACGGATCGGCGACTCTGAGGTGCAGCGTGCAGACACGGGCTTCACTCGAACAGACTGGCGTAGCAGCGACTGAATGCCTTGAGCATGGACTTCTGCACCTGATTCACGCTGAGCCCCAACTGGGCAGCGATTTGTTTGTGGGTCATGCCATCCAGCTGCGAGAGCAGAAAGATCTCCCGGACACGTGGCGACAGACCCTGCAGCAGTGCGTCTATTTCGGTGAGGGTTTCGATCAGCAGGTAGCGTTGCTCGGCAGACAGCTCGACGTGCTCGGGCTGTGTGGCAAGCGCTTCGGCATAAGCGCGCTCGACAGCCAGGCGTCGCCAGCGATTGACCAGCAGGCTGTTGGCAATCGTCGCCAGGTACGCCAGCGGCTGCTTGAGTTCATCGACCGGATTGCGGGAACGGATGATCCGCACAAAGGTGTCCTGAGCCAGGTCATCGGCATCCGCAGCCTGGCCCAGACGGCGTTGGAGCCAGCCTTTGAGCCAGCTGTGATGTCGCACATAGAGGACTTCGACATCCTGTTCGAACGAGTTGTGCGTCCCCATCAGCCAGTACGCCTATCCGTAGATGATAACTATTCGCAATATTAGCGATAAGTCTCGGCTGGCTGCAACGTGTAACTCGGATCACGCACGCGAAACTGCTTCGGCGACTGTCCCGTGCCGCGCTTGAAAAAACGCGAAAAATACGCCGGATCGGAAAACCCAGGCGGTCGGACACCTGGCCGATGGTCATGGTGGTGTACACCAGGTCGCGCTTGGCTTCGAGCAACAGGCGCTGATTGATCATCTGCAATGCGGATTGCCCTGAAAGGCGCCGACACAGGGCGTTGAGGTGAGCGCTGCTGATCCCCAGGGTGGCGGCATAGTGGTCGATGGGCAAATGCTCGCGAAAGCGCAGCTCCAATGCCCGGGTGAAGTCCTGCAGATACTCCCGGCCCCGGTCCGGTTGCGCGGCGTGCGACAAGGACAGCGCCTGTTTGCGGCGACTGAGCCAGATCGACAGCACGGTGATCAGCGATTGCAGCATCGCGTCACGGCCGGACTGCTGTTGGCTGTACTCCTGGGCCAGGGTTGCAAACAGTGTGTCCAGATAGGGGCGTTCAGTACCGATCGGATAACAGGCCGCAGTGGTCAGCACCGGACTGTTGAGCAAGCTGCCCAGTTGCTCGGCCAACGGCTGCGCCAGACTGAGTACGTAGCCCTGAATGTCTTCGGAGAACTTGAAGGTGTGCACACTCAGCGCCGGAACGACTTGCAGAGCAGGCGAATCGACGTGATTGATCACCTCCTCCACTTTCAGGCTCGCCTGCCCGGCCTGCACGTACAGAAGCTGCACCAGATCACTGTGTCGATGGGGCTTTATTTCCCAGCCGTGAAGCTGGCTGCGCGCAGGTATCGACTCGCAGTGAATCAGGTCGGGCGTCGGCCAGGCGCCGGTTTCGCCATACAGTTTGAACACCGGGACAGGTATCGCTGAGGATTTCGACATCTCGGGCTTTGCCTTGGGACGATCCACCGAAAGTCCATGGAATATGCCGAATATTGCCTTCTTATCTCAAGTTCAGTCATCAAAAATACCGGAGACAACAATAAAAAGTGCTCTGTGAGGCCTCGTGCCCCAGTGGCACACCTGAGGACAGCTCTCTATGAAAACCCAAGTCGCTATCATCGGCTCCGGCCCGTCCGGCCTTTTGCTCGGGCAACTGCTGCATCGTGCCGGCATCGACAACATCATCATCGAACGCAAGAATCCCGACTACATCCTCTCCCGAATTCGGGCCGGGGTGCTGGAGCAAGGCATGGTCGATCTGCTGCGTGAAGCAGGGGTTGGCGCGCACATGGACGCCTGCGGCCTGGTCCACGATGGGTTCGAGCTGGCGTTCGACGGACGCTGTGAACGCATCGATCTCAAAGCGCTGACAGGGGGCAGAACGGTGATGGTGTACGGGCAGACCGAGGTCACCCGTGACCTGATGGAAGCCCGCGCCGCCGTGGGCGCGCTGACGCTCTACGATGCCGACGACGTTCAGCCCCATGACATGAAAACCGACAGCCCTTATGTGACCTTTCAGCGCAACGGCGAGACGGTTCGCCTGGACTGCGATTACATTGCCGGTTGCGATGGTTTTCATGGCGTCTCGCGACAAGCGATTCCAGCCGAGGCGCTGAAGATTTTCGAGCGGGTTTATCCCTTCGGGTGGCTGGGGATTCTCGCCGACACCCCGCCGGTCAATCATGAGCTGATCTACGCCAACCACGAGCGTGGCTTCGCCTTGTGCAGCATGCGCTCAGCCACCCGCACGCGCTATTACGTGCAGGTGGGCGCCGAGGAAAAGGTCGAGGACTGGTCGGACGCGCGCTTCTGGGACGAGCTCAAGCTTCGCCTGCCACCGCCTATCGCCGAGCGGCTGGTTACCGGTCCCTCCATCGAAAAAAGCATCGCGCCGCTGCGCAGCTTCGTGGTCGAACCGATGCAGTACGGTCGCCTGTTTCTGCTCGGCGACGCTGCCCATATCGTTCCGCCCACCGGCGCCAAGGGTCTGAATCTGGCGGCCAGTGACGTCAGCACCTTGTATCGCATTCTGCTCAAGGTGTATGGCGAGGGGCGCACCGATCTGCTGGAGAAATACTCGCAGATCTGCCTGCGCCGGGTCTGGAAGGCTGAACGCTTCTCCTGGTGGATGACCTCGCTGCTGCATCGCTTTCCCGATACCGATGCTTTCGGCCAGCGCATCCAGCAAACCGAACTGGACTACTTCGTGGGCTCGGCCGCTGGACGTCAGAGCATCGCCGAAAACTACGTCGGCCTGCCCTATGAGGACATCGAGTGAACGCGCTGAGCCACCCACTGAACTGACACGCGGGGGCTGCTAGTTCTTTGGAAGTCGGTCCAGATCTGCGGGACCGAGTTCCACCCTTGCCCCCTCCCCTTCAGATTCGGCTTCTCGACTGACACGCTCATCATCCGTGAGGCCTTTGCCAACCTCCTTCTGCACGATCGGATCGTTTGGAGTATTTGGCGCGTCAGCGTTCTCGGCGTTCTTGTCGGTTTCTGTGTTCATGTCAACCTGCCTGATGAGTCAATCGAAACGAAGGGAAAAAGCGCTATCAGTCGATGATCGGGAAGGTAACGGTGAATTGGCTACCTCGCCCTGGACCGTCACTGTGCGCAGTTATACGCGCACCGTGCGCATCCACCAGTTCCCGAACCACGGTAAGCCCGATACCCAAGCCCGAGCCGTCGAAGCCGATGGCTTCCACGTCCTGGACGTAGGGATCGAATATACGAGGCAGCAGGCTCGACGGGATACCTATGCCATTGTCCGATACAACGACGGCAAGGGTTTTCTCGGCCGGTGTACATATCAACGCGATCATTCCGTTTCGCGGTGTATATTTCGCCGCATTGGTAATGATGTTGGTGAAGATCTGCATGATGCGGACACGGTCGCCGTTCACCATGACTTCCGTCGCTGGAAGTGAAACATCGAATGTCAACGTCTTGGACAGTATCAGGGAGGCACAGCTGTCGACGGCTTCCTGAAGGATGGGAACGATATCGACCGGTGTGCAATTCAGGCTCAGCTTCCCCCTGCTTACGCGGGAGATATCCAGCAAGTCCTCGATCATCCGTGACAGGTGCTTGACCTGATTTTCGATCAGGACGCCCATCTGCGGAACATCACAACTGGGCGTCATGCGCATGCGCTGGGCCAGCAGACTGATCGGTGTCAGTGGGTTGCGCATTTCATGCACCACCGACGTCAATGCATTTCTCTGTTGCGACAATGCGTGTTCAGCATCGGCCTGAAGCTTTTGAGCCCTGAGCGCCGCCAGGACCAGGTGTTCATTGGCTTCCTGCATTTCTTGCTGCAGGCTTTTGAGTGTGGCGGGTTCCTGCACCGATGGAAGATCAGGCACTGCCAGGGCGGCGCGGACCAGCCGTTGGTTGGCCTCCACCAACAGCTGTATGTGCACGCCATTGCCAGCAACCGTTTCTGCTTCAAGAAGTTCGCGCTGCAGCGCAGCCAGATGGGCAAGCACCTGGCGCTTCTTCCTTGGATCGGTGAAAGCTAGCTTATGAGCCTCGTCCTTGTTTTCACGCGCGTCTGCTCCCTTCGACTCATTCACTAGGTGCTCTCATGAGATATCTTCTCCAGCAGGTGACGTCGAACAATGGCGTCGAGTCGGCCGGCCACCCAGCAGTCCCTCCTGGCCTTGGACCCTACCCCCGATTTGCAAGCCGTTGTCATCGATGCGATACATCCGCAGCTCGTCCGAATGCGCACTGGCCCTGACCTTGACCACGGCCATGATGCGCTGCAGACGACTGTCGACTTCGATATACCGCTGCACGATGATTGCATCGGTCAGAAACGCCGTTCCGTAAGGACTGAATCTGAGATCGTTGTAGCGATCTTCAAGCTCGGAGGTCATCAACACTGTGACCCCGGTCGAGGTGAGCGTACTGACCATGCGCGACAACGACTCGCGGAAATCCTCCCGGAAAGCCGGGGCAACGGCGAGTTCGAACCCTGACAACGAGTCGATGACCACCCGGGTCGCACCCAACCGCTGAATCTCACTGAACAGTTGCTGCACGATTTCATCGATGGACAGATCCGGCACGCGTCGATCGACTACGCCGACCTGATCGTTCTGGATCAGGCGAGTCAGTTCCGCGCTGCGCAGGTGGCTGGGCCGTTGTTCGAAGACCGCCATGACACCTTTCTCGCCACAACGCGCGCCTTCCTCGAGGAACGCCGCCGCCAGCAGGCTCTTGCCTGAACCCGAAGGGCCGGCAACCAACAGGGAGTAGCTCTGAGGAAGGCCACCGCCCAGCATCTCGTCCAGATGGGCCACGCCCATGCCCAATCGTTGCGCGACGCCACCCTGGAAGAGCGCATCGTTTTGCTGGTTGCCTACCGAGGCCGGTGGAAACACAGTGACGCCGCCCTGGCCGATACGGAACGTATGCAAACCCGGTAGCGTCGGTTGCCCGCGCATCTTCATGATTTCCATCTTGCGCACCATCGAGTTGCGCTGGACGCTTTGGCGAAGCCAGATCAATCCGTCGGCCACGGTGAAGATGGGGTTGCTGTCCAACTCGTTGAAGTACTCGCCCAGCAGAAACGTCGTGGCATGCCAGGTGGTCATCAACATGCCCAGCTGTTGCACGAACTGAGGCAGGTTGTTGTTCGGATTGCATTCCGTTTCGCTGGCCAACACCACCGACCGAAACGAATCCACGAACACCAATGCAGGGGAATGGGTTTCCACCTCGCTGACAATGCGTCGAAGGACCTCGTCCAGGTCACCGGCGAGGGTATCGTCTGCCAGGTTGACGTAGCGTATCGACGTATTGACCGCTTCCTCGTCGAAGAAATCGAACTGCTGCTGATAGCGCAGCATCTTGAGCGGCGGCTCGCCCAGCACGGTGAAGAAAATGGCCGGACGTTCAGGCGTCGCCAAGGCAAACATCATGTGATGCGCCAGCGTGGTTTTCCCGCATCCAGGTGGACCTGCGATCAGGTTGAACGAAAACTCGGGTAGCCCCCCGCCGAGGATTTCATCGAAGCCTGGCACGCCGGTCTTGAGGCGGTTGATGGTGACTTTGGTACTCATTGTGGTGTGTCCTGCGGAGCTGGGCCGCTCAGAAAATTTCCCCACACGTCCAGTAGCAATCGTGCAGCCAGTGATCGTCCGATCAGGGTGGCGAGGAGCTCGTAGAATGTCTTCAGCAATTGCTCGCTAAACATGACTGCATCGGTCTTTTCTTGCTCGCTCAGGAGTGAACGTAGTTGCGTCAGGTTCATCGCAGCAGCGAGTCCCTTGTATCTTTCTGCATAATCCGGATGCGTCGACATGCACAAGAAAAGGCTGCGACGGTATAAAGCAGCAACGCCTTTCGGCCCAATGATTGGCGTGAGGGTGGCATCGATATCCTCGAACATGGAAATGATCGCATCGGCGATTTGAAAATTGTCAACGAGGCTGCCAACCCGATGCGCCAAGGCTGCTGAGATCTTCTGGCTCGCTCCGGTTTCAGGTGACATGAGTGTAGATTCTGATAAATGTGTGTTAAGGGTACACCTTTCAGGCCACCAGAGTTGAATAAACGAATTCTATCTGATGAAAAGTCCCGACGGGTTGATTGCTGTTCGCATCGTTCTTGACATGTAACAACTTCAATACAAATTCCTATACAAGCTCTTCTACAGTTTAATCATGGCTGAACAACTTAGTGCACAGCGTCGTACTTCTAAATGATTGTACCGCCCACGCAATCATTAGCGGTACTGCATGACCCTATGGCACCGGGCGTTGGTCGACAGTACCGGTTTCAGGCGTATGCCAGGCAACACAAGGTCTTGCGCATGGCCATCCATTTCAATCAACCGCTCGCATGAACTCGGCCAATCGGTACGAAAACTGCATCGGTCCGGTTCGCCGCCAATCCTATGACATCAATATGAAATTACGTCACTTCACCCCCGCCAGACTTTCGCCGTCGTCGCTGACCAAAGCCTTGATCGGTTTCATTGCGCTGGTGTGCCTGTCCTTGATCCTGGCGACGGCCTGGCAAATGAACCTGTCCAGGCAGGAACGTGTGGCGACCGCCAAGGTGGCCGTGTCGAACGTCGTTCGTGCCGCTGAACAGCAAGCACAGGATACGGTGCGCCAGGCCGACAATACCCTGCGCGACCTTGTGGAACGCGTGGAGCACGACGGCCTGGCCATTGGTGAGCGAGATCGCCTCGCAAAGCTGATGGCTCAGGACGTGGCGGACATGGAAGCCATACAGGGGCTTTTCATCTACGACGCCCAAGGCAACTGGATAGTCAATTCGTTCTCCCAAGGACTGCAAAGCAACGACAACAGTGATCGACCGTATTTCATCTATCACCGCGACCATTCGGACAGGTCGGTTCAAATCGGCTCCATCGTGAAAAGTCGCCTCACCGGTGACATGGTCATCCCGATCAGCCGACGCATCGATGGTCCGGACGGCAGTTTTGCCGGCGTGGTACTGGCCACTGTGCCCGTGGCTTATTTCCAGAACTTCTTCGAGCGAATGGACGTAGACGACCAGGGCGTTATTTTCCTGGCACTCAACAACGGCGATCTGCTGGCTCGACGCCCGACCCTGACCGCGCTGATGACCACCAATCTGGCCAAAGGCGAGATTTTCTCGCGCTACCTTCCCCAGAGCAACAGCGGTATTGCGGTGACCAAATCGCTGGTGGATGGCGTGGAAAGGATCTATGCCTACCGACGCGTTGCCGGCCTGCCCATGGTCGCGGCTGCTGGCGTGTCCTCTCACCACGTATTCGCGCCCTGGTGGGCATATGCCTATCGATCGGTGGGGATACTGGCCCTGATCTGCCTGGCGCTGATCGTGTTGAGCGTATTGTTGTACAAGCAGATCCAGCAACTGATCACCGCGGAAAGCGAGTTGCAGAGCGCCCAGAACGAACTGGAGATCATCGCGCAGACCGACAGCCTGACGCACCTGGCCAATCGGCGCCGCTTCGACGTCGCTGTGCAACAGGAATGGGGACGGGCCAGCCGCAATCGGTCGACGCTCGCGATCATCCTGTTGGACATCGATTGGTTCAAGCAATACAACGACCACTACGGGCATGTCCGGGGTGACGACTGCCTTGTGGAGGTGGCCAGCCTTATCGGCGCCGCCGTGCAGCGAGCGGGCGATCTTGCAGCGCGGTATGGTGGCGAAGAGTTTGTGATTCTCTTGCCCGAAACGGATTTCGCCGGCGCGCTCAGCGTGGCCGAAAAGGTCAGGCAGTCCATCGTCGATGCCCGCATAGCGCATTCTGCCAGCCCGCTGGGCAACGTCACGGTGAGTCTGGGCGTGGTGGCAATCACTGCGCCGAAACAAGACGCCTACACCGCGGCCCTGAAAGAGGCGGATCGGCTGCTTTATCGCGCCAAAAAACGAGGTCGAAACTGCGTCGAGGCCAACGAGCTGCTCGGTATGCAAGCAAGCAGCCCCTACACGACCAGCCCGGTGATCTGAATACTCGAGGATGCGGCCTGCCCCCACGGAGGCAGGCCCTACCTTTACACCTTGAAGCGTCGAACGACCGCGATGAGATTGGCGTTGGACGCGGCGAGTGCCGACGTGCTGCTCTCGCTCTGCGCGCCACCGGCGACCAATTCATCGACGATCTGGCGTACCGCTACCATGTTGCGGTTGATCTCTTCGCTGACGGCACTTTGCTCTTCAGCCGCCGTGGCTATCTGAGTGCTCAGGTCATTGATGCGCACCACCGACTCGGTCATCCCGTCCAAGCCTTCGTTGACCCTGGACGTCTTGTCGACCGTGGCCTGGCAACGCTCCTTGGTGTTCTCCATCGCCACCACTGCGGCACTCACACCGTGCTGCAGACGAGTGAGCATTTCGTTGATCTCCGAGGTGCTGGTCTGGGTACGCCCTGCAAGCGCCCTGACTTCATCCGCAACCACGGCAAAACCGCGACCCTGTTCGCCCGCCCGTGCCGCTTCGATTGCCGCGTTGAGCGCGAGCAGGTTGGTCTGCCCTGCAATATCGCCAATGACGCCGAGCACGGAGTTGATGCGTTGGGCATCGTGCTCCATCGCCCTAACCTTGCTGGTCGCCTCTTCCACCTCCGAAATCAGCTCGCGAACACTGCTGGACGCATCCTCCACCACTACCTTGGAATGGCGGGCCTTTTCGCTCGCGACCTGCGTCATGCTCGCCGTTTGCGCCGCATTACGGGCGACGTCATCAGCGGTCGAGCTCATTTCGGTGATGGCGGTCACGGCCTGATCGGTTTCGCTGGCGTGGCGAGTCAGGATGCTGTTGGTGCCACGGGACTGCCCGCGCAGTTGTTCGATCCCCTCGGCGATCAACGAAGAAGAGTCCGACACTTCTGTGATCATTTTCTGCAAATAGACGATAAAGCGGTTGATGGAGTGGCCCACCGCGCCCACTTCATCCTCGGCGCGGATCACGATGCGCTTGGTCAGGTCGGCATCACCCGCCGACAACGTATCGATATTGGTCTTGAGCACCGCCAAACGGTTCATCAGTTGCCTGAGGGCAAAGACGATCACCAGCAGCATGATGACCACCATCGGTATCTGCAGCATCGCCAGGGTCTTGAGCACATGGCTGCTCTGCGCCGTCAGCACCTCGGTGGGCTGCGCCACCGCCATCTTCCATGGCGTGCCTTCGACAGGCAGGAGGAACAGGGTGTACTCCTTGCCACTGCTGCCCGTGAACGTCGAGCGCGTGGCACCCTGGGTTTTCAGCAAGCCTTGCAAGGCCGCTGCGAAAGGATACTGGCCAGCCAGGTCGCCGAGGTTCTTGAGTACGATGTTGCCGGGGATCTCTGGTTGGTTGCTCAGGACCTTGCCGTCGCTTTCGACGATCATCAGCTCAGCGTTGATCTCGCGTTCTTTCTGGGCGATCAGGTCATTGAAGAAGCCCAGGGTCACGTCGACGGTCGCCACGCCATAGGCGGCGCCCTCCTTGGTGATGGCCATCGCGCAGTTGGTGCGCGGCTCGGGGCTGGCGTCATCCTGATAGGCCGCCGCCCAATTGCACTGCCCTGCGGGCGCCTTGAGCCCACCCAGATACCAGGACTGCTCGAAGTAATTCTGCGATTCCGGCGAGTTCCAGTGCGTGTTGACGATGAGCTTGCCGCTGGCATCTCGATGATAGAACGTACTGTGCTTGGCCCGGCCCTCGGTACGCTTGTTCGGCAGAGGCCAGATGCCACCGCCGAATACCTTCGACTCCCCGTACTGATTGACCATGCTGGGTAGCAGGCGGTCGATACTGTCGCTGTCCAGTTGCGGAACCGTTTCGGTGATCACGCGCTGCTGCGCCTGCACCCGTGCCAGTTCACCCTTGATCACGGCACTGATTTCCCCCGCTTCAGTAACCAGTTTGCGTTCATCGGTGCTCGTCAGGCTGGGCGTGATCAAGTAGTTGATACCGACCGCCGTGAGCACGGCGATCAGCAGCACGAAGCCGACGAAGGTAGCGGTATAGCGAGCTTGAATGGTCTGCAGCATAGGGATGCATCCGCGATGTTTGGAATTGTTGGTCTTGTAAGACTTTATCGGCGCGGAGTGCTGCTGCATGAGGGCCAGTTTTCAGAAATACCCTGGTGTCGAAAGTGTTCTACCGAATGATTGCGCAAGAACCCATGAGGGTTTGTAGGCGCCCACTATTGTCAAGGCGATCAAGGCCACGGGCCGCAAGCAGATCATCATCGCCGGCGTGGTTACCGATGTGTGCGTGGCGCTCCCGACCTTGTCGGCGCTGGTTGAAGGTTTCGAGGTGTTCGTGGTCACCGATGCCTCCGGTACTTTCAATACCACCGTGCAACAGGCTGCCTGGGCCCGCAGGAGCACCTGCTCAGTCAACGATCACTTGAATATAACGATGAAGGGCGTACACTCGACCTTAACGAATAACGTTAAGCATTCAAGCCATGATCCGAAGCTTTGCATGTGCCGACACGGAAGCGCTTTTCACCACTGGCAGAACCAGGCGCTGGCCCGACATCAAGCAAGTCGCAGAGCGAAAACTGGCTGCACTGGATGCGGCAAACGAGCTTCGAGACTTGCGGTCACCGCCTGGAAATCGACTTCACTCCCTGGAGGGTGACAGACGGGGACAGCACAGCATTAGTATCAACATGCAATGGCGAATCTGTTTCACGTGGACCGAAAGCGGCCCCGAAAACGTTGAAATTGTCGATTATCACTGAGGTGCATCATGTTCAAGAATGGCATGCGACCGGTACATCCTGGCGAGGTTCTTCGCGAGGACTTCCAGAGCGAGATGGGCTTTAGCGCTGCTGCCTTGGCCCGTGCTTTGAATGTCTCCACGCCCACCGTAAATAACATATTACTTGAGCGCGGCGGCGTTTCTGCTGACATGGCTTTGCGCTTGGCCATCTGCCTGGATACAACTCCAGAGTTCTGGCTCAACCTACAAACAGCGTACGAGCTACGCAAGGCTGAGCAAGAGCACGGAGATGAGATCGCCGCTGCGGTACATCGCCTGGTTGCCTGAGCGCGAACTCATTGCCCGCCGAGTGTGGGCGTTTTGCGCATAACCTTACGCAAGATACGGATTGTCGATAAAGCCCGACATAAACCAGATCCCCGGACCGCAAGCCTGTAGATCTGGTTTTTTTATTCCGGCACATCTGTGCGCACCGTCATCAAGCATACGGACCTCGACCTACTTGTACGATGTCTTATCAGAGGGTATTACTGCACCTCCATAAAAATAAGATCATGGAGATCGCCCGGATGGACTCATCGCTGCCTGCCTGCCCCGAAACCTTTTCGATTGAACGCGAACACGCCAGTGGCCCGTGTGTTCTGCGCGAAGAAAACACCTCTTGCGTCGTCGAATTGTGGGTCACCCCATGAACGCACCTACCGCACGCAACGTATCGCAGTTTCTTTCCGACCCTAAAATCGTATTGCTTCTGGCCACGCTGTGCTGTGCCCTGTGGGGCAGCTCTTATCCGGCGATCAAGAACGGTTACGAGATGCTCCAGATCGCTCCGCACGACGTGTCGTCCAAGCTCATTTTCGCCGGCTATCGTTTTCTGCTGGCCGGCCTGTGCCTGTTGCTGCTCGCCGCCACCATGGGCAAGCCGGTCTTGCGCCTGAGCCGACACACGTTTGGCCAAGTGGCCCTGCTGGGTATCCTGCAAACGGGCCTGCAATACGTGTTCTTCTACATCGGCCTGGCCTTTACCACGGGCCTGCGCGCGTCGATTCTGAATGCCACCACCACCTTTTTCAGTGTGCTGCTGGCGCACTTCGTCTATCAGAACGACAAGCTGTCCACGCGCAAAAGCGTGGGCTGCCTGCTCGGTTTTGCCGGTGTATTGACCGTCAACGCCGGCGTGGGTCCGCTCGATGCCTTGCCGTCGCTGCACGGTGAGGGCTTCATCGTGATCGCCGCGTTCGTGCTGTCGGCCGCGTCCATCTATGGGAAATACGTCTCCCACCGCATGGATGCGATGGTGATGACCGGTTGGCAACTGGCCATTGGCGGCATGGCTTTGCTCGTGGGCGGCTATGCCACTGGCGGCACTCTGGGTCACATGACACCAGCCTCCACCCTTTTGCTCGTTTACCTGGCCCTCCTGTCGGCGGTGGCATTCACGCTGTGGAGCCTGCTGCTCAAATACAATCCGGTTGGCAGGGTCAGCGTGTTCGCGTTTCTGGTGCCGGTATTCGGCGCCGCGCTCTCGGCACTGTTTCTGGGCGAGAGCATTTTCGAATGGAAGAACCTGGCCGCCTTGGTGCTCGTGTGCGCCGGTATCGCACTGGTGACACGGGCACAAATGCCCAGTGTCGTGGCATCCAAGGCGAGCTAGTAGGGAAGCAGTGGTTACCAGGGCTCGTGGAAGGGGCGTACCTCTGCTATGAACGACCACGCATCCTTTGGTTGATGAGCCAAGTGATGGACTTCGCCGGCGATCGACGCCGGGGAGATAAAGAAATCATCCGGGGCTTCGGGACGCAGTTCGCGCTGCCAAGGCACATCGATTACGGCATCGATAATCAGGTAGGCAACATGGATTCCCTTGGGCCCCAGGTCGCGGGCCAGGGACTCGGCCAGAATGCGTTGGGCTGCCTTGGTTGGCGCAAAACCTGCGAAGGCTGCTTTGCCACGCAGCGCAGAGGTATTGCCGGTGACGATCAGAGCACCCCGACCTGCTTCGATCATGGCCGGTGTCGTCAGTCGTGCCAGGTGAAAGAGCGCCATGGTGTTGATCTCGAAGTTGCGCTGCAAGACGTCTGCATCGACCTCGGTGAATGTGCCGAAAGCCCCGCCTACCGCATTATGGATCACTACATCGGGATTTCCGATCCGCTGGATCGCACTCGCCAGGTCCTCGTGATTGGTCACGTCGCAGGGGGCCGCGATGGAATGTGGGATCTCGCGTTCCAACTGCGCCAGTCTTTCCGCATTTCTCGCCAGCATGGCCACGCGATAACCCGATTCGGCGAAGCGTCGGGCAATCGCCGCTCCCGTACCAGGGCCGACCCCGGTCACCAAGGCCAATGGCTTGTTCGAATTGCTCATGAGTAGCTCCTTTTGCAGGGAAGTGAAATGGGGGTGCTCAATGCTTCGGACTGTCGCTACGGGTGCCGATCAAGCCGCCCAAGACGGCCGCCGGGGTCACGGGTCGACGGGGTACAGACTCGCCACTCCCTACCCCAGGACCGAACTGGGCTCGCAAGTCGCCGGGGCCGAGCACGCGGCCGTCGTCGGCGCAGATGGACACTGGCCTGATACGTTTGCCGTTCTGGGAATCCGTGAAAACAATTCGCTCACCATCGGCGTGTGGCATGTGCTGCTCGCCCCATTGCGTCATGGCAACGAGGATCGGCTGCAGCGCTGCGCCCTTCTCTGAAAGCCGGTATTCCGGATGGCCCGGACCCTCTGATTTCTGAAGAACGCCCTCATCGACCAGCTTTTTCAATCTCAGGGTCAGCACGTTTCGTGAGATCCCCAGGCTCTTGTGAAACTGATCGAAACGGGTAAGACCGAAGAACGCATCCCTGATGATCAAAAGCGTCCAGTGCTCGCCAATCACCGACAGGGTTTGCGCAAGGGAGCAATTGAATTGCTCGAAGGATTTCAACTTCACCGGAGGGACCCTGGTTGATTTAGTCCTTTGATGCTACTAGGATCAGTCCTGTCAAACAACTAAATCAAATGGAAGTATGTTCTATGCCGTGTACTACGCTTGAGTCGCTGGTCATTGGTAGCCACCGAAGCCCAGACAACATCGCACGCAATGCCGCACGCCATCCGCTTGAAACGCTGGAGTTTTTCGGTCTGCAACCGGACATGACCGTGCTGGAAATACTGCCGGGCAAAGGTTGGTACACAGAGATTCTGGCGCCCTATCTGGCCGAGAATGGCCGGCTGTATGCGGCGCATTTCTCACCCGATGGCGTCGAGTCGTACATGCCCGTAATTCTGGAGATGTTCGAGGATCGGCTGGTCAACGAGCCTGAAACCTTCGGCAAGGTCATCGTTCGGCATATCAACCCGCCAAGGGAGATCAGTGTGGCGCCTGCCGGGAAGGCTGACTTGGCGATGACCTTTCGTAACGTGCACAACTGGATAATGGCGGGCCAGGAGCATGAGTATTTCGCCGCGTTCTTCAAGGCGGTCAAACCCGGAGGCATCTTTGGCGTCGAGGAACACAGGGCTCCAGAACATGCTGACATGCACAGCATGCGCACCACGGGTTATGTGACGCAAGCGTACGTGATCGAGCTGGCCGAGCGCGCCGGTTTCGTTCTCGAGGCCAAGAGCGAGATCAATGCCAATCCCAAGGACACAAAGGATCATCCCAAGGGGATATGGTCCCTCCCGCCGTTGCTCATGTCAGGTGACGTCGAGAAATACCAGGCGATTGGCGAGAGCGATCGAATGACCTTGAGGTTTCGCAAACCGCAGTGATGATTCGTGCGTTGAACGGGGCCGCAGTCGTAGCGGTCCTGGGTCTGCATTCTTCGCCATGGGAATAACCTGAATCATTTCCCTGGAAACCAAAAAACCCCGAAACGCTAAGCGCTCCGGGGGTTTCTGACGTATCGAATATGGCGGTGAAGAAGGGATTCGAACCCTTGATACAGTTTCCTGTATACACACTTTCCAGGCGTGCTCCTTCAGCCACTCGGACACTTCACCGTTTCTCTGCAAACCTGTTCGGTCTGTCGAGGCGCGCTAATGTAGTCGAAAGCGCTCGTGATGGCAAAGCTTTTTTGCAAGATTTTCATGCGCTTAAGCAAAGCCCTGGATTTCTTCGCAGGTGCTGGCGTGACTGGTCAGTCAGTCACGGCGCTTTACCCGGCCGACAAGGCTGGGTAACGTCGGCGCCACAACATGATAAGGAATAGCGCATGAACGAGCTGGTCGATTACCGATTCGAGGACGGCATTGCCACCTTGACCCTGAACAACGGCAAGGTGAATGCCATCTCGCCCGAGGTCATTGCGGCGTTGAACGACGCTCTGGACCAGGCCGTGCAGGCGCGTGCGGTGGTGATCATCACCGGGCAGGCCGGTATTCTCTCGGCCGGCTACGACCTCAAGGTCATGACCTCGAGCCCGCAGAATGCGATCAGCCTGGTCACCCAGGGCTCTACCCTCGCCCGCCGGCTGTTGAGCCACCCGTTTCCGGTCATCGTCGCCTGCCCGGGGCACGCGGTGGCCAAGGGTGCGTTCCTGCTGCTGTCGGCCGATTACCGGATCGGTGTCGAGGGGCCTTTCCATATTGGTCTGAACGAGGTGCAGATCGGCATGACCATGCACCATGCCGGCATCGAGCTGGCGCGGGATCGCCTGGGACGTGCGGCCTTCGAGCGCTCGGTGATCGGCGCGGAAATGTTCGACCCGGCCGGCGCGCTGCAGGCCGGTTTTCTCGATCAGATCGTCGCGCCCGAGCAGTTGCAGGCAGCTGCGCTAACCGCCGCGCAGCGGTTACAGAAGCTGAACATGAAAGCTCACGCCAAGACCAAGCTCAAGGCACGTCGCGCGTTTCTGGAAACCCTCGACGAAGCGATCCTGCTCGATCAGGAGCAAGGCTTCTGACAGCGACCGGCACGCCAGACCCGCAATTGCCGATAGGGGTGCACGACCGTACACTGATGGTTTCCGTTGAAGGTATTGCGCAGGATGCTCTACGCCGTTCGTCTCGTGTTGTTGGGGCTGCATTTCATTGCAGTGGGTGTGCTGGGATTGTTGCTCGGGCTGTGTCGACCGTTTCATCCCGACAACACCCGGTTGTTTGCCAGGCTCTATTCACTGCCCGCCAGACGGGTGCTGGGTGTAAAGGTCGAGGCGCAAGTGGATTCGCTGAACGCGCAGCCGCCCGGTTTCGTCATGGTTGCCAATCATCAGTCCAACTACGACCTGTTCCTGCTCGGCGGTATCGTGCCGCCGCGCACGGTGGCGGTCGGCAAGAAGAGCCTGGGGCTGATCCCGCTGTTCGGTCAGTTGTTCTGGCTGGGCGGCAACATCCTGGTCAATCGCGAGAACGCCCGAGAGGCTCGCCGCTCGTTGCAGCTCACGTCGAAAACCCTGCGTGACCGAAGCACCTCCATCTGGATCTTTCCCGAAGGCACCCGCAACGGCACCGATGAACTGCTGCCATTCAAGAAAGGCGCCTTTCACATGGCCATCGATGCCGGCGTGCCTATCGTCCCGGTGTGCATCAGCCGCTATCGGCGCACCCTGCGCCTGGGCCGCTGGCGCAGTGGCCAGGTGCGTGTGCGGGCGCTGGCGCCCATCGCCACCCAAGGCCTGACGCACAAGGACACCGCCGAGCTGCTGCAACGCTGCCGCGCCCAGATGCAGCAGACGATCGATGAACTGGACCACGAACTGCGCCGCGCCTAGACACTCCTATCCACAGCGGGCCCATACCGGGCCGCCCCGCCAATCGAAGAAGTGAACATCATGGGCCGAGTGGTCGCCGCCGCCGTATACAGCGCGGGCAAGAAGATTACCGATATCAACCTCGACGAAGGCGCGCAGTGGGCACGGCGCCCGGGGCATTTCGTGTGGATCGGCCTGGAGCAGCCCAGCGCCGAGCAGATGAGCCAGTTGCAGAAGCAGTTCGACCTGCACGAACTGGCCATCGAAGACGCCCTGGAGGTGCACAGCCGGCCCAAGCTGGAGACCTTCGGCGATGCGCTGTTCATCGTCACTTACTCGCCCATTCGCCGCGACGACAAGGTGGAGTTCGTCGAGACCCATATCTTCGCCGGGCGTGGCTACATCATCACCTGCCGCAATGGCCATTCGGCGTCCTATGCCTCGGTGCGCAAGCGCTGCGAGGCCCGACCACTGCTGCTGGATCACGGTGAGGATTTCGTCCTCTATGCGCTACTGGACTTCGTGACCGAAAACTATCAGCCAGTCAGTGAGACCATCCACGCCGAGATCGAAGCACTGGAACGCAGGGTGCTCGGGGGTTCGCTCAACGAGGCCGACATCCAGCACCTGCACGGGCTGCGCCGCGAGCTGCTGCGCATGCGGCGCTACGTGGCGCCCATGGTCGAGATCAGCGAGGAGCTGCAACGGCTGGACTTCCCGTTCATCGACAAGAACATGCGCCCCTACTTCCGCGACGTGCAGATTCACGTCACGCGGCAGATGGAAGACCTGGGCACCATGAGCGACATCGCCACGCAAACCATCGAGATCGGCCTGCTGCTGGAGTCGTCGCGGCAAAGCATTACCCAGCGCAAGTTCGCCGCCTGGGCTGCGATACTGGCCTTCCCCACGGCCATTGCCGGCATCTACGGGATGAACTTCGAAAACATGCCCGAGCTGAGTTGGCACTACGGTTACTACATCGTGCTGGGTGTGATCGTGTCCGGCTGCAGCGGTTTGTTCGCCGGCTTCAAGCGCGCCGGCTGGCTGTAGCCAGACGCGCAGAGCCATTACCGCATCCGGTTCCCCTTCACTGGGCGGGCTGGGTACCCTGCGCCACGAAACGCATCATCCACTCCGCGACGGTGATGCCGTGATGATCGCGGTCGAGGCTGGCAATGGCTTGCTGGTACACCGGCTCGCCCAGGTGCTGCTGACGGATGTCGAGCAGCGCGCGGGAGTAGTCGTGGATGAACTCCGGATGACCCTGGAAGCACAGCACCTGATCACCGATCTGGTAGGCCGCGAATGGGCAGAATTCGCTCGACGCCACCACCGAGGCGTCCTTGGGCAGCGAAGTCACTTGATCTTGATGGCTGATGAGCAAGGTCAGGGTCTCGATTTCCGGCGTCATCCAGGGCGCGCGATTGGCCAGGCTGTACTCGTGGGTTCCCACGCCCCAGCCTTGGGTGGCGCGCTCGGCCTTGCCGCCCAACAGGAGCGCCAGCAGCTGATGACCGAAGCAGATGCCCAGCAGCTTGTCGCCACGCTGGTAGCGCTCCAGCAAGAACGCCTTCAGCGTCTCGATCCAGGGGTCGGTGGCAAACGAGTCCGCTTTGCTGCCCGTCACCAGATACGCGTCGTACTGGGCATCGGCAGGCGGATACTCGCCATTCATCACGTTGAACACGGTGAACCGGGCAGGAATGGGTTGGCTGGCAAACAGCCTTTCGAACATGCGTCCATAGCCATGGTATTGCTCGACCAGTTCGGGCCGCAGGACGTCGGTTTCCAGAATGCAGATGTTGAGGGTCATAGGTCACTCGAAGAAGAGGGAACGCAGGTGACAAGCCTGCCCGTTAATCGATTCCGCTGGCAAGTGAAGCCGCTTCGAATTTAGCCGATGAACGGTAGATTGCCTCTGCAGACGGGCATTCCCGGTCTTGGCTGTCTAGCCCGGCATGTTCGAATTTAGCGGAAGAGTTCCTTAGTCGAACTCGATTCGAAAAACCCGTTGAATTGCAGCAAAGCGTTCTAAGCCGCGCCAATCAAGGGTTCTAAGGTAAAAGCATGACTATTGATGCCGCCGATTGGGTGCATCGAGTCGTGGGGGTGCACCTTTTCGCCAAGCTCAACCCAGGTTGTAGCACGCGTTGGCGCCAGGAAGAACATAACTCATAGGCAGTCTGCCATGTTCAAACATCCGAAAATCCGTCAGGCCGGACTCATCGTGTTCACCATGACCCTGGTACTGATCCTGCCCAATCTGGGCAGGTTGTTCAGTTGAACGGTGGGAGCCAGGCATGAAACCATCATCAGGCCCGCAGTCCCAGCGATGGCGCAGATTGAACGCCTAGCCTTGGGTCTGGCTCTGCGATTGGGGCTGGACAGCCACGCTGACGACGGGCGCACTCGGCGCGACCAGGACCTTGGCGTGCATCTGTTCGAAACCGCCACCGCGACGCATGCCGCGTACCGGGCAGGCGTCCAGGTAATCCAGGCCAACCGCCAGCTTTAGATGACGTTCGGGCCGCGCGAGTTGGTTGGTCACGTCGAAACTGTACCAGGCGTCGTCCAGCCAGGCCTCGGCCCAAGCATGACTGGCCATGTGCTCGGTGTCCTCGGTGAACAGATAGCCAGACACATAGCGCGCCGGGATGCCGAGGCTGCGAGCGCAGGCAAGAAACGCGTGTGTGTGGTCCTGGCAGACTCCGGCACCGCTGGCAAAGGCCTGAGCGGCACTGGTGTCCACGGCCGTTGCGCCGCTGGTGTAGGCGATGCGCTGGTGCAGGCCCTGCATCAGGTCGATCAGGCCATTGCGGTCGCGCCGGGTGGGACACTGCTGGGCGGCGAAGGCACGCAGGGCATCGTCGGCGTCGGTCAGCCGAGTGAAGCGCAGGAACGGCAGAGGTGATTGCGTTTCGTGTTCGGCTTCACGGGTCTCATCGATTTCGACCTGGCCACGCGCGGCAATGATGATTGCATCGTGAGGGTCGTCCAGAGTCAGCACATGCAGGATGTTGCCGAACGGATCGAGCTGGGCCCGTACCGGACGCGGCAGGTCCAGTTGCCAGCTCAGGATGCGCTGGCGCTCGCTGTCGTGGGGTGTCAGCCTCAGGTACTGGATGCTGGCCCGCACCTCATCATCGTAGTGATAGGCGGTTTCGTGACTGATGTTGAGCCTCATACAGCCTCCAGATAGGAACTGTGAATCGCGTTACCCAGCTGGCGCACCAGTGGGATCTGTTCGTTCAACCACTCATGCAGGCCCTCGTCGAGGATCTCGCCGATGCCGGTATAGCGCAGACGCGCGTCCAGCTCGGCCGCCAGACGCTGGGCCGGACGGCCGTTGGCACCGGGCAGGTCGGCGAGGATCTGGTTGATCTCCTCGGTACAGGCGCGCAACGAGCGCGGCACGTCGGCACGCAGCAGCAACAGCTCTGCCACCGGCTTGGCCGCCGGCGCGTCGCGGTAGATCTCGGTGTAGGCTTCGAAACTCGACAACGCGCGCAACAGCGCGCTCCACTGGTAGTAGCCACGTGCCGAGCTGTCGTCGACCGAATAGGCTTCATCGCCAAGCATTTCGTAACGTGCATCGAGCAGACGCAGGGTGTTGTCGGCACGCTCGATGAAGGTACCCAGGCGGATGAAGCGGAAGGCGTCGTTGCGCATCAGGGTGCCATAGGTCGCTCCGCGAAACAGGTGGGCACGCTCCTTGACCCAGTCGCAGAAACGGCTCATGCCGTAGCGACCCACGCCCTGCTCGGCAATGCCACGGATCTCAAGCCAGGTGGAGTTGATGTTCTCCCACATGTCGGCGGTGATGCGTCCGCGCACCGCATGGGCGCTGGCACGCGCCGCCCCCAGGCAGCTGTAGATGCTGGCCGGGTTGGCCGGATCCAGGGCGAAGAAATGCAGCAGGCGTTCGGCGTGCAGCTTGCCGTGGCGCGCCAGGTAGTCTTCAAGGGTGCCGGTGATCAACAGCGGCATGGCGATTTCATCCAGGCCGTCACCCCGGCCGTCCTGGGGCATCAGCGACAGCGAATAGCTGACATCGAGCATGCGCGCCAGGTTTTCGACGCGCTCCAGATAGCGCGACATCCAATACAGATCAGAGGCAGTTCTACTTAGCATTGGCAGGCATCCTTAATCCTCGACCACCCAGGTGTCTTTGGTCCCGCCGCCCTGCGACGAATTCACCACCAGCGAGCCTTCACGCAAGGCCACGCGGGTCAGGCCGCCGGGCACCACGCGGGTTTCGCGGCCGGCGAGGACGAAGGGGCGAAGATCGATATGGCGTGGCGCTATGCCGTTCTCGACGAAGGTCGGGCAGGTCGACAACGACAACGTGGGCTGGGCGATGTAGGCATGGGGCCGGGCCTTGATGCGCGCCCGGAAGGTTTCGATTTCCGCGGCACTCGCACACGGGCCTACCAACATGCCATAACCACCCGAACCCTGGGTTTCCTTGACCACCAGATCCGGCAGATTGGCCAGCACGTGGGAAAGCTCCGAGGGCTTGCGGCACTGCCAGGTCGGCACGTTCTTGAGGATCGGCTCTTCGTCGAGGTAGAAGCGGATCATGTCGGTCACGAAGGGGTAGACCGACTTGTCGTCGGCTACGCCGGTGCCGATGGCATTGGCCAGCACCACGTTGCCGGAGCGATACGCAGCCAGCAGACCAGGCACGCCCAGCATGGAATCGGGGTTGAAGGCCAAGGGGTCGAGGAAGGCATCGTCCAGGCGGCGGTAGATCACGTCCACCGGCTTGGGTCCGTCGGTGGTGCGCATGAACACCTTGTCGTCACGCACGAACAGGTCCGCCCCTTCCACCAGCTCCACACCCATCTCGCGCGCCAGAAAGGCGTGCTCGAAGAACGCGCTGTTGAAGCGACCCGGCGTCAACACGACCACGCTGGGGTTGTCGATGGCGCTCGAGCTTTTCAGGGTGTCGAGCAGCAGATTGGGGTAGTGATCCACGGGTGCGATGCGCTGCGCCGCGAACAGCTCGGGGAACAGGCGCATCATCATCTTGCGGTCTTCGAGCATGTAGCTCACACCGCTGGGCGTGCGCAGGTTGTCTTCGAGTACGTAATAGGTGCCATCACCGTCGCGCACCAGGTCGACCCCGGAAATGTGCGAGTAGATGTCGCGGTGCAAGTCCAGGCCTTGCATCGCCAACTGATACTGCTCGTTGGCCAGTACCTGCTCGGCAGGAATGATGCCGGCCTTGATGATGCGCTGGTCGTGGTACAGGTCCGCCAGAAACATGTTCAGTGCCTTGACGCGCTGAATGCAGCCACGCTCCACGATCCGCCATTCGCTGGCAGGAATACTGCGCGGAATGGTGTCGAAAGGAATCAGCCGCTCAGTGCCCTGCTCGTCGCCGTACAAGGTGAAGGTGATACCGGCGCGATGAAACAACAAATCGGCCTCGCGTCGACGCTGGGCAAGCAATTCCTGCGGCGTCTCGGCCAACCAACGGGCGAACTCCCGGTAATGCGGGCGAACCTGGCCGTCGGCATCGTACATCTCATCATAATAGGTGCGGCTCATGCCGTACTCCTTGTCACCCGGACCCAAGAGCCTTCGCAAGGCCCGTGCCATCGGCATATGTGCCATTAAATCAAGTGCTTGGGATCCCTGATCGAGAACCGTGCACCGTTCTTGTGCGGCAATGTCCGAACGCCGATGACATACGCTTCATTGCGAAGCGGATTGTTCAAGCGGCTTGACTCTATGACCAGCATAGACAGAGTTGAATTCAATAGCTTGCGGCGTTAGCTGATAATTATTTCATCGAAACCGGCAAAAGCTTGGCGCTTGCTGGAATCCATCGAATTCCCATTCGCCGCTCCCTTGAGAGCGGCTTTTTTTTGCCTGTCATTCGGTGGGAAGCGTGAACCACCATGCCGCTGTGGTTCACTCCGGCTCAGGCCTGCGGACGCCTGACTTCGTGCTTGACGCCCCAGCCTTCGATCTCACCGCCCAGGGGTTCGACGACGGCTTCGAAATCCTGCTCGAATTCACCGATGCCACCGTGGGTGGCGTACATCAGTTTGCTCAATTCCAGGTGCCAGGCACCGTCGTCGCGCTCACTGATCTGGGCGTTGAGCGACTCGCCGCGAAACTTGCCGGCAGCCGTGCGCGCCCGGTCTTCATCGGGAAAGACCGCGTAGAACTCGATGGGATGGATGCGGGCGAAATCGAAGCCGCCCTCTTTCATGCGGCGTAGTACATTGCTGCTGATGTCTTCTTGATAGGTTGTGCTCATGAATCGTCTCCCTCAGCAATAACGACGGATAGACTTTCAGTACTTCCAGAACCTCCTCGGGACAAGGAATGGGTGCGGTGCGGCGTCAGTGACGCAGCGCCTGGAATCGAGCGTGTCGCAAGAAGCGGGATGCAAAGACGAGCAGCGAGATCCTCAAGGACCTCGAGCGCAGAGTAACGCGAAGGCCGGGCCTGTGCCAATGGCCCGGATCACTCGCGGTTCACACGACTTCGGTAATGGCAGTGATTTCCACGCTGTGCTGGGACTTGAGCGTCTTGGCGACCGGCGAGGCTACGGTATCGGGAAGGTTGACTTCATCCAGCTCGGCGGCGACCGGGTACAGCCTGGAGCGCACGAGGGTCGCCGCCTCTTCGATCGACGGGCAGGTGTCAGCATTGATCGCCATGCTGTCCAGTACGCCATCCTTGTTGAAGAAGCTGATTTTCCACTCTTTCATTGTTGTACATCTCCTCGACGCAATTCAGGCAGGAAGCTGCTGGATAAGCTCACTCAACGTTGACTCGCAACGCCCGGCATTCGTTCCGGACGGCAGATTGCCGGAGGTGTGCCGGAACGGGCTCGATCACCCCATGAAAAAAGGCCCCGAAGGGCCTTTTCACAGAGCGTCGGGTACTTACTCCTGCTTGCTCTCCACGGCACCTGCGGTGTTGTCGAGCAGGCTCTTGGTCGCGGTCTGGATGAACGAGTCCAGCTTGGCCCGCAACTGCGGCACATCGGCGGCGTTGGCGTCGGTATCGGGAATCAACTGGGCGCCGAACTCGCGGCCCAGCTGGTAGCGATACAGGCGTGTGTCCATGTCGCGCGGCTCGACCAGAATACGGTCACCCTTGACGATGGCCACGGTCTGCTCGCTGCCCGAAGGCTTGATCACGGCAAAGCCAGGATCGCCTGCCGGCAGGTTGAGCAGGTCACGCCCCCAGCACTGGTGCTGGCTGGCGCCGCCCAGGCGACCCATGATGGTCGGTACCACGTCGGGTTGCGAGCCGACGGTGTGGTTGACCTTGCCGAACTTCTCCTGGATGCCGGGGCCGATGAGCAGCAACGGAATGTTGAAGCGCCCCAGGTCCATCTCGGTGATCTGCTGCTCGTTGCCGAAGCCATGGTCGCCCAGCACGATGAACAGGGTTTCCTTGAAGTACGGCTCCTTGCGGGCCTTCTCGAAGAACTGGCCCAGGGCCCAGTCCGAGTAGCGCATGGCGGTCAGGTGCAGGTCCAGGCTGCCACGACCGGTGACCTTGTCCACCGGCAGTTCGGCCGGCAAGGCATAGGGCACATGGTTGGAAAGGGTCTGC
This sequence comes from Pseudomonas sp. PS01301, assembly GCF_029960215.1. NCBI lineage: Bacteria > Pseudomonadati > Pseudomonadota > Gammaproteobacteria > Pseudomonadales > Pseudomonadaceae > Pseudomonas > Pseudomonas sp. PS01301. The sequence goes on from NZ_JASCPM010000008.1 coordinate 133,761, forward strand.
AGCAGTGCATAGAACGGCTTGCCGGCAGCGCCGCGCTTGGCCAGTTCTTCGTTGCCACGGTTGAACATGTCCTGGTCGGACACGCCCCAGGTCGGATCGGAGAACACCGGGTTGACGTAATCGTTGCGGCCGATGAACGTGGTCATGCCTTGGTTGCTGAAGAAACCGGACTGGTTGTCCCAGGCGAAGTCGCCGTTGTAGACGTAGACGTCGTCGTAGCCGCGCGCGGCGCTGAGCATCTCCGGCAGGCCGGACAGCTTGTGGCTGCCCTCAGGGGTCTGCATCAGGTATTCGAAGCCAGGCAGATTCGGGAAGCAACCCATGGTGGCGAACATGCCCTGATGGGTATGGGTGCCGCTGGAGAAGAAATGGTCGAACAACAGGCCTTCCTGGGCCAGCTTGTCGAAGTAAGGCGTGATGTTGCCTTCGGCGCCCAACGCGCCCACCGAATGACCGGCGAAGCTTTCCATCAGGATCACCACGACGTTCTTGATCGGCAGCGTATTGGCCTGAGGCGGCTGGAAGTTGCGACGCACGGCGGCAGTGTCGTCGTCCACCAAGGTGTCATGAGGTGTGAGCAGCATGTCACGCACGGTGCTCTGCGCCTGATCCTGCGGCAGGGTCGCTTTCCAGATGTTGTCGCGGTCTTCGGACATGCGGCTTTTCGCGGCAGCGATCAGCGTCAGCGAACCGTTGAGGCCCAGCTGGTTGGCGAAGTTCGAATCGGTGGTGTAGGCATCACCCCAGCGCAGCGGCGGCCCCTGGCGCAAGGTGCCGCGCGCGGCGACCACGGCGATCAGCAGGATCACCACGAACACGCCCACTCGTGCGTACCACGGTGCAACCGAACGGCCGACATTGGCGGGCGCCGCGACCCGCGGACGGGTCAGGCGATCGAAGCCCTTGAACACCAGGCTCAGCAGCCAGGTGACGAAGACCCAGGCCAGCAGGTAGCGCACCACCGGATAGCCGTACCAGATCATGCTCAGCACGGTCTTGGGGTCTTCCTTCACGTACTGGAACACCAGGCCGTTGAGGCGCTGGTGAAACTCGCGGTAGAAGTCCATTTCCATCAGGCCGCACAACAGCACCACGCTGGACGCGATGGTCAGCCATGCCCGGAACAGCCCGCGCCAGCGCATGGCGCGGGCGCTGAGCACGGCCAGCAGCAGAGGAATCAGCAGGTACACCACCAGGCGCAGGTCGAAGCGCAAGCCATTGAAGAAGGCTTCGACGAAGGTGCTGGTTGGGGTATCACCGATCATCTCGCGGTTGTACATCAGCAATGCCAGGCGCAATCCGCTGAGCATCAGCATGATCGCCAGGCCGCTGAGCAGCGTGTAAGCCAGGTGCGATTTGACGGTCGGTTGCAGTTTGCCGCGCGCGGCCTGCTTTTGACTCAAGGCGTCCGGAGTAGCCATGTGTAGGAAAGGTCCGTTGAGGTCTATTGTTGGGATCTGTTGGAAGTGCGTAGGGTAAATCTGGGCGCGGATTGTCCGTGAAGACAGGTGAAAATTCCGTTCAGATGCTACGCATCGGCCGCGAAACGGCGGTCGGGCCGAGGATGATACGTCGCCGGGGCAGGCAGGTCGAACCCGTTGCAGGTTCGACCTGTTTGATTCAGACCCGCACGTTGCCGCGTGGACCGGCGATGGCCCAGATGATCAGGCCCAGTACCGGCAGCAGGATGATCAGCAGTACCCACAGGACCTTGGCCCCGGTCGAGGCACCACTCTTGATGACGTTGATGACCGCCCAGATGTCCAGCGCGAGGATGATCAGGCCGATCAGGCTATTGAAAGTGGAACCCATGTGATACTCCTTGTGGATGGCATGCATCAACTAGGATAGCGGCGTGTCGCAGGGGTTCCGTGGTCGCCGTGCGAAAGGTGAAGGCTGCGTTCAGACGTGCACTGCCACGCGCAACGCTTCCAGGGCGGGCACGGCCCTGATGTGCAACTCGGCCCCCAGTGCCGCGACCCGATCGGCATCCTTGCCGTACACCAGCACCATCTGCAATTCATCATCCAGTGGCTGGCTGAAATCGAACAGCACGTACCCTCCCTGATCCTTGCTCATGGCAGCCAGTTGCACCTGGATACGATTGAGTGCGGTCAACGCGTCGATCTTGTTCAGCTGCTTGGGCTTGATGTTGAACGTGACGTCGGGCCCGAACGAATCGATGATCTGCTGCAGCAGCTCGGGGTAGGTATCGGCCTGGAAGATCACCGTGTCGGGCAGGCTGCCCACCACGACCCATTCGCCCAGGGGAATCGGAAAGCTGTCGTCGTAATTGATGTCGGGATTGGCAGCGAGGAACGCCTGGGGGTCGGCGTAGGCCTGGGCGGCCTCATTGGCGATGCGATCGATGTCGTCATCGCGCATGCAGCCGGAACTGATTTTGCCGATGAGTTCGACAAGTGACTGTTTCATGAGGCAACCCCTGCGGCGCTGGAAAAATGGCCGCAAGGATAGCCGCAAATCAGCCAGACGGGTATCAGGCGGCCAGCTTCTCCAGCTGTTCGATGGTCAGCTTGGCACCCATGGCACGTGCGGCGCCCAATGCATTGATGCCCTGAGCATCCACCGCAGCCGGGTTGGCCCCTTGCGCCAAGAGGTACTCGACCATTTCCGTACGATTGAACATGGCCGCCATCATCAGCGCCGTGCGTCCATCAGCCGAAGCGCCATCGACGGGGGCGCCCTCCTCTATCAGCAACTGCACGATCGGCAGGTTACCCTTGAAGGCGGCACCGGCCATGGGCAACTGGTTCTTGTCATTGGCAATCAACGGATCCGCCTTGTACCTGAGCAACACCCGTGTGGCATCGAGGTGACCATGATAGGTCGCCAGCATCAACAAGGTATCGCCGTTGTGGTTGCGCAGATTGGGCGGAAGGCCTTTTTCCAGCAGACGCTCGAGCATCTGCGCGTCACCGTTGCGGGCAACATCGAACACCTGTTCGGCGAACTCCGCGGCTTCTTCATCGTTCATTTGGCGAGCTTCGGGCTGGGTCATGGAAACCTCCTGGCAATGGATCACGGTAGACAGTGTTCCCGCTTGGGTTCAAGCCTGCAACAGAGCCTGGCTATCACCCGCGAATCGGGAATTTATTGGCGATTTGTGGTCATAGACAGTAGCGCCATGGGAAAAAATCCATTGCGCGCGCCTCACTCCCTCGCAACGACTCATCGCTCGCCTTACTCCGCCGCGCAAAATGCAGCATGTCAAATGGCCGTTCATGCAAATTGCACGGAGGGCAAAATAAGCCTAATCCTCAAGCTGCTGATTTATAAGGATTTTATTTTTAAAGAGACTTGGCACACTCGCTGCAACTACCTAGACATGCCTGCCAACTTGCTAGGAGCTGCACATGAACTTCCTCCACGAAAAATTCGTTTCCGTTTTCTCCGAGTACGAAGTGACCACCCAGCCACGCCCGGATGGTGCCGTTCTGCTGACCCTGCGTGACACCGATGGCAAACAGATCAAGCGTTCGATTTCCTACGCTCAACTGCACACCCCTGAGCAACTGACTTGGGTTATCAGCGCCATCCGCCGCGATCTGGCCGGTGAAGCCAGTCAGCTGCCAGCAATCAACATGCTGCAAAGTCAGAACCGCTTTGCCCTGCCGACCTACCATTCGGCCTGATCAGCGCAGCTGATCTATCTGGCAAGCTTGGCTTGGCCTGACTGATACACCCTGTTTCCTCTGCTCTGTTTCTTGCAAAACCCGATACCTGGCGCATCCTGGTACCGGGTTTTTTTTCGCCTGGACGAAGCTGGAATCAGTCATCCATCCGTGGAAACAGGTCGTGCACGGGCTGATCCACGTAATCGGGTCGCCAGCCATGGGAATCGGTGAGGATACGCAGGCCGACGAACCGTACACGTTCGCCCAGGTCCAGCCAATGCGTTACGCCTGCCGGTACAGTGATCCGGTCGTCACGTTCGCAGAGCACGGCATACACGTAGTCACCGGCGTGCACGCTCAACTGGGCACGCCCGGCCGCCACGCACAGGACCCACTCTCCCTCCAGCCGGTGCTCACGCAGAAGCTCGGCCTGGTTCGAGGCCCGCGGACGGTGATCTTCGTCAATGCTGACGACGTCCACGCTCATGTAGCCACCCTTGGCCATCCAGGCATCCACTTCACTGCGGCAGGTCGCGATGACCTCTTCCGCGCTCGCCTCCCAGGACACGGGAAGCGTCGCTTCGGCGCGTTCGAAGCCGATGCCCAGCTCGGCCAGGGTCGCGGCGATGTCTTCAGGGTGGCTCAACACTTTGTTGGGGATGTCGGGCGTGCTGCGGTGATAGACGGTCAAGCGGCTCATGCAGAATCCTCGAATGGGTGTCAGTGGCTGGCTGCGGGCGGGAGCTTTGCAGGCGAGCGTTTGAGCATGATCAGGGCGGCGGCGAATGCGGCGAGGCTAGCCAGAGCAAACGTCCCCGTGGCGCCCAGCGGTTGCCACAGGTAACCGGAGTACAGAGCACCCAGAGCGCCACCGACACCGGCCAACGTTGCGTACAGGGCCTGCCCCTGCCCCTGTTGATGGATGCCGAAGCTGCGTTGCACGAAATGGATAGCCGCGGCATGGAAGCTGCCGAAGGTGGCCGCGTGCATGAGTTGGGCGAGCACCAGCAGCCACAGGTGCTCGGCGAAACTGCCCAGTAACAGCCAGCGCACCGCAGCCAACAGGAAACTGGCGACCAGCACATGGCGCAAGGAAAACCGCGCCAGGATCCGGCTCATGGCCAGGAACATCAGCACCTCGGCCACCACGCCGACCGCCCACAGCATGCCGATCACCGCGCGGCTGTATCCCAACTGTTCAAGGTGCAGGGTCAGAAACGTGTAGTACGGACCGTGGCTGAGCTGCATCAGCCCCACGCACCCGTAGAACGCCAAGACGCCAGGGCGAACCAGTTGCTTCATGAAGCCGTCCCCCGGCGTTCGACGCGGGCCGTCGCCAACCGGTGCATCGGGCACCCAGGCACTGGCCGCGACGATCCCGGCCATGATCGCCAGCAGCGTATAGGGGTAGGCATCCAGACTCAGGCTTTCGAACACCCGGCCCAGGCCAACGACGGTCAGGATGAAACCGATCGAGCCCCACAAGCGGATCTGGCTGTAGCGCGCCGTCTGCCCCTGCAGATGGCCCAGCGTCAGGGTTTCGAACTGCGGTAGCACCGCGTGCCAGAAAAAAGCGTGCAGCGCCATGACCAGCGCCAGCCAGGCGTAGCTGGTGTCCAGCAGGATCAGCGAGAAACTGGCCAGCGTACATACCGCGCCGATGCGCACGATGGCCAGGCGTCGACCGGTGTAGTCGCCCAGCCAGCCCCAGAGATTGGGCGCCACGCAGCGCATGAGCATCGGGATCGCCACCAGCTCACCGATACGCGCACTGTCGAAGCCCAGGTGATGGAAGTACAGCGCCAGGAACGGCGCCGTCGACCCTAGCAGGGCGAAGTAGAACAGGTAGAAGGTGGACAGTCGCCAATACGGGACTGCATGTCCCGCAGGCGACGGCACCACGCTCAAAGCTGGCCCAGCACCGGGGTGTCGACCTTGACGTCGGCATTCTGCCCACGATGACGCAGCAAGTGGTCCATCAGAACGATGGCCATCATGGCTTCGGCAATCGGCGTGGCGCGGATGCCCACGCACGGATCGTGGCGGCCCTTGGTGATGATGTCGGCCGGCTGGCCGTGGACATCGATCGAGCGTCCTGGCGTGGTGATGCTCGACGTAGGCTTGAGGGCCAGATGAGCGACGATCGGCTGCCCCGAGGAAATACCGCCCAGCACCCCACCTGCGTGATTGCTGAGGAAGCCCTCGGGCGTCATCTCGTCGCGGTGCTCGGTCCCACGCTGGGCCACGCTGGCGAAACCGGCGCCGATTTCCACACCCTTGACCGCGTTGATGCTCATCAATGCATGGGCCAGATCAGCGTCCAGACGATCGAAAATCGGCTCGCCCAGGCCGGGCATCACGCCTTCGGCGACCACGGTGATCTTCGCGCCGACCGAGTCCTGGTCTCGGCGCAGCTGGTCCATGTAGGCCTCCAGCTCCGGCACCTTGTCCGGGTCGGGGCTGAAGAAGGCGTTGTCTTCCACGCCGTCCCAGCTCTTGAAGGGAATCTGGATCGGGCCCAGCTGGCTCATGTAGCCACGAATCAGGATGCCCTGGGTGGCCAGGTACTTCTTGGCGATCGCCCCGGCCGCCACGCGCATGGCGGTTTCGCGCGCCGAGCTGCGGCCACCGCCGCGGTAGTCGCGCTCGCCGTACTTGTGATGGTAGGTGTAGTCGGCATGGGCGGGACGGAACAGGTCCTTGATTGCCGAGTAATCCTTGGATTTCTGATCGGTGTTGCGGATCAGCAGGCCGATGGAGGTACCGGTGGTCCGCCCTTCGAACACGCCGGAGAGGATCTCGACCTCGTCGGGCTCCTGGCGCTGGGTGGTGTGCCGGCTGGTGCCCGGCTTGCGGCGATCCAAGTCGCGCTGCAGATCGTCCAGGGAGATCGCAAGGCCTGGCGGGCAGCCGTCGACGATGGCGACCAACGCCGGGCCATGGCTTTCGCCAGCGGTGGTGACAGTGAACAGCTTGCCGTAGGTATTGCCGGACATGCAGGGCGCTCCGCGAAATCAACCGAATCAGACAGGGCGCCAGTATACGCAGGGTCGACGGCCAGTTCATCCCTGAACCTTAGCCAGACGCCCCAGTCCAAATCGCACTTCCCTGGATAGTGGCTCGATGATGTTGCAGATGATGTTCCGATTGCTTGCCGTGTTCCTGTTCGCCAGCAGCGCCGCTGCACTGGCCGCCACGCCCGACATCGCCAGGCGCCCGATCGAGTTGCAGACGGCTCAAGGCACGTTGTACGGCTCGCTGCTGGTGCCCCGCGCCGACCGGCCGGTCCCTGTTGTGCTGATGATTTCCGGCTCGGGCCCTACCGACCGTGACGGCAACAATCCCGAAGCCGGGCGCAACGACAGTCTGAAGAAGCTTGCCTTGCTTCTGGCCCAGAACAACATCGCCAGTGTGCGCTACGACAAACGCGGTGTGGCAACCGGCCGCAAGGCCACGCCCGATGAACGCGACCTGAGCGTGGCGGGCTACGTCGACGATGCGGTGGCCTGGAGCGCGCAGCTCAAGCGCGATCCGCGTTTCGGCCCGCTGGTCATTCTTGGTCACAGCGAGGGTGCGCTGATCGCCACCCTGGCAGCCCAACGTGCCGGCGCCAATGCGGTGGTATCGCTGTCGGGCAGCGGCCGGCCCCTGGGTGAAGTGCTTCGCGAACAGATCGGCGAGCGTCTGCCGGCCGAACTGCAGCCGCGCAGCTATCAACTGATCGAGCGCCTGGAGGCAGGACAATACGACCCGGACGTACCCCAGCCCTTGCAGGTGCTGTTTCGCCCCAGCGTGCAGCCCTACCTGATTTCGCTGCTGCGCCAGGACCCTGCGCAAGCCTTCGCTGCATTGAAGATCCCGGCGCTGATCGTGCAGGGCAGCCACGACATCCAGGTGGGCGTCGGCGATGCGCAGGCACTGCAGCGCGCCAAGCCGGACGCGCAGCTGGCGATCATTCCCGGCATGAACCATGTGCTGCGCATCGTGCCGATGGACCTGCCGTCCCAGCTCAAATCGTACCGTGACCACAATCGGCCGCTGGCTGCAGAACTGGGCCGCGTCGTCGTGCCCTTCATTCAGGGTCTTTGAGCGGCGCTCTGCGCCGGGCGCACTCAAGAGTGGGTCGAGGTAGCCGATACAAGCTGCGTGAAGAGGATCGCGCCATGACTGAACAAGACCCGCCAAACGCCGACATCGATGAACCCGCACAGGTGCCGCGGCCATGGGCCGAGGTCACCACCGAGCAGTTCAGGATGCTGCGCCTGGCGCCCCTGCCCGCCGACCGGGCGACCGGCCCGCGGCCGCTGCGTTTCGTGCAGTTCGGCCTGGCCGAGCGCCACGACCCGGCCCTGAGCCTGCTGCGGCTGGACATCCAACTGCCCGGCCAGCGTGTGCGCAAGGAACAGAACCAGCTGGACGTATGGGTCGACCACCAGCTCAAGCAGGTCACTCTGGGCAGCGAAGCGGGTCTGCAACTGGAGCCGGTCAACCGCGGCCTGGGCCGTTTCGTCATGGCCCAGGCCACCGTCTGGCTGCAGCGTCACTGGCCGCACTACACCCTGCAGGGCGCAGCGCTGTCGAGCAAGGAAGCGCTGCAACCGGCAGGCCTGGATCGCCGCGATCACGCCCTGCGCACCCAAGGCCTGAATGTCGAGTACGCCGACGTGCAACGCCTCAAGGGGCGCTATCACCCCATTGCCGTCAGCCAGTTGCTGAGCACCTGGAATCCGGAAAAGGTCCAGGTGGTCGAGGTGCTGGCGGCCAGCGAGATGCTGCAGCTGGCCGAACAGCAATTGCAGGAAATGGAGCTGAAACTGCACACCCAACAGGAGCGGATCGGCAAGTTCTCGCGCGAAGAGGGCGGCCTGCGCTTCACCATCGCCTGCCTGATCGCGTTCGCCGTGTTCCAGGCCGGGTTGCTGATCTGGATCGCCACTCACCGCTAGCATCAGCCGCAGTGAAGTGGGCGAACGCGATCAGATCCGCGAAACGAACAGCGCCTGGTGCTCGCGACACTGCTCGGCGCTGAGCATGAACACGCCATGCCCACCGCGCTGGAACTCCAACCAGGCGAAATCCACTTCCGGATAGAGCGCCTCGACGTGCACCTGGCTGTTGCCGACCTCGACGATCAACAGGCCTTTGTCGGTCAAATGATTCGCCGCCCCGGCCAGCATGCGTCGCACCAGGTTCAAGCCATCGTCGCCACAGGCCAGGCCCAGTTCCGGCTCGTGCTGATACTCGGCCGGCATGTCGGCGAAGTCTTCGGCATCGACGTAGGGCGGGTTGGACACGATCAGGTCGAACCGCTGCCCCGGCAAACCTTCGAAACCATCACCCTGGACGGTGTAGACGCGCTCTTCCTGACCGTGCCGCTCGATGTTCTGATTGGCCACCTCGAGCGCCTCAAAGGACAGGTCGGCCAGAATGACTTCAGCTTCCGGAAAGACATCGGCGCAGGCGATACCGATGCAGCCCGAACCGGTGCAGAGGTCGAGGATCCGCGCCGGCGGCTGGCTCAGCCATGGCTCGAAGCCGTTTTCGATCAACTCGCCGATCGGTGAACGGGGCACCAGCACCCGTGCGTCGACGATGAACGACATGCCACAGAACCAGGCTTCGCCGATCAGGTAGGCGGCCGGCACGCGCTCTTCGATGCGCCGCCTGAGCAGGTGTTGCACACGTACGATCTCGTCCTCTTCCAGACGACAATCCAGGTAGCTGTCGGCGATTTCGTAGGGCAGGTTCAACGCGCCCAGCACCAGCAGGCGGGCCTCGTCCCAGGCGTTATCGGTGCCGTGGCCAAAGAACAGTTCTTCGCCATGAAAACGGCTGACGGCCCAACGGATGTGGTCGCGCACGGTGCGCAAGCGGGAAGTGATCACAAAAGCTCCTCGGTCGAATCAAGCCGGGATATTAACAGAGGGCCGCAGGCGATTTTCGCTATGTTCGCTCAATCCGATTCACAGAACGGCTCCAGCAGAGGACAATGCGGCAAAAGCCCTAGCCAAAGGAGCCCCCGATGTCCGTTCCAAAGACGATGTTCCAACTCAGCGGCCGCGGTTTCCCGCCCACGCGGATCGCCAACGCCAGCCTGATCATCATCGATGCACAAAAGGAATACCTCAGTGGCGACCTGGCCCTGTCGGGCATGGACGCGGCGCTGGCCAACATCGCCAAACTGGTGGCTGCGGCACGCGCAGCCAAGCGTCCTGTGGTGCACATCCGCCATCTGGGCACTGTGGGTGGGTTGTTCGACCCCCAGGGCGAGCGTGGCGAGTTCATCAAGGGCTTCGAACCCCAGGGCGACGAAGCGGTGGTCGAAAAGCGCATGCCCAATGCCTTCAACAACACCGGCCTGCACGAACTGCTGCAGAGCTACGGTCATCTGGACCTGATCGTCTGCGGCTTCATGAGCCACTCCAGCGTCAGCACCACGGTGCGCGCCTCGAAGGACTACGGCTATCGCTGCACGCTGGTGGCCGATGCCTGCGCCACTCGCGACCTGCCCCAGGGCGATGGCGTGCTGGCTGCGGCCAAGGTGCAGGAAGCCGAAATGGCCATCATGCGCGACAACTTCGCTGCGGTCGCCATGACCGGCGATCTGCTCTGACCTTCAAGCCGGCCCGATCGCCATCGAGGAATCAATGAAGTCATCCCAAGGTTTCAATGCGCGCAGGCTCAGGAAGCGCAGTTCAGGTGGCTGGCGTTACCGTCTCGGCGCAGCGCTGGGTGCCGTGCTACTGACCCTGGGCCTGCTGCTGGCCATGGCCGGCATCGCTACCTTGCTGGGGCATCCGCCCCAGGTGACCGGACTGGACACCACGACCACCGGCGCGGCCATACTGGCAGGCATCGGCGTGCTGGTTCTGTATCTGGGCCTGTGGTTCTGGCGGCGCAGCCGCCGCGGGATGCGCCGCAGCCGTGAACTCGATCTGGCCCCGCACCTGATGAAAAAGCACGATTGAGTCGCGTAGACTAGCGCTCCCGTGGTGGAGGCCCTCATGCAAGACGACGAATTTTCCCTGTTCAAGGACCAGATGCGCGGCGTCAAGCCGATCCGGCACGACCGTGCCGACACCGGCAAGCCCAAGGCCGACAAGGCCAAGCTGCAAGCGCTGCGTCAGGCTGCGACGGTGGGGACCAACGTCACGACCGTCGATGGCCTGTCCGATCAGTTCGTCATCGACGTCGGCCCCGAGGACGACCTGCACTGGGCCCGCGATGGTGTGCAGGAAAGCCAGATGCGCAAGCTCAAGGTCGGCCAGATTCCCTTCGAAGGCAGCCTGGACCTGCACGGCATGACCGTGGAAAAGGCTCGCGAAACCCTCTGGGCGTTCCTCGCCGAGGCCACCCGGTTCGAAATCCGCTGCGTACGCGTGACCCACGGCAAGGCCGTGCGCCTGGACGGCAAGCGGCCGATGATCAAGAGCCACGTCAACACCTGGCTGCGCCAGCACCCGCAGGTGCTCGGCTTCACCTCCTGCCAGCCCCGCCACGGCGGCGCCGGCGCGGTTTACGTGATGCTCAAGCGCACCATGCTCGAAGGGCGTGACGAATAACGCTTCGCTTGCACCCGTGCGAGCGGAGCCGTACCCTTCGCGTCTGCGAAATATTTCCCCACAGGTTTGATCATGTCCCTGGAACAGAATTACACCGAGATCCTTGGCCAGCTGGGCGAGGACGTCACCCGCGAAGGCCTGCTCGACACGCCCAAACGCGCTGCCAAAGCCATGAAGTACCTGTGCCGCGGGTACGAGCAGACCCTCGACGAGGTCACCAATGGTGCCCTGTTCAGCTCCGATGCGAGCGAGATGGTGATGGTCCGGGATATCGAGCTGTATTCGTTGTGCGAGCATCACCTGTTGCCGTTCATAGGGCGCGCCCATGTCGCCTATATTCCCAATGGCAAGGTGCTGGGGCTGTCCAAGGTCGCGCGGATCGTCGACATGTACGCCCGCCGCCTGCAGATCCAGGAGAACCTGGGCCGGCAGATCGCCGATGCAGTGCAGCAGGTCACCGGCGCGCTGGGTGTCGCGGTGGTCATCGAAGCCAAGCACATGTGCATGATGATGCGCGGTGTCGAGAAGCAGAATTCCTCGATGATCACCTCGGTGATGCTGGGCGAGTTCCGTGACAACGCGGCGACCCGCAGCGAGTTTCTCAGCCTGATCAAATAAGCCGTACCCCAATCTCGAGGACTGCCACATGTTGATGAAAGCCTTGCGTATCGGACTGGGCCAGGTAATCGTGGCGGGCGACCTGCTCACCCGTCCACCGCGGCGCAAGCGCACCGCCGAGGCCCAGGCCGAGGTGGACCGCGCAGCCAGCGGGCTGACGCTCTATCAGTTCCACGCCTGCCCATTCTGTGTGAAGACCCGCCGCACACTGCACAAGCTCAATGTGCCGGCGAGTCTGCGCGATGCCAAGAACGACAGCGTGGCTCGGGAAACCCTGCTGGCCGAAGGCGGCAAGATCAAGGTCCCGTGCCTGCGCATCGAGGAAGCCGGCAAGGTTACCTGGATGTACGATTCCAAGGTGATCATCGATTACCTGAACGAGCGCTTCGCGGCAGCCTGATCGCTGTCGCCCAGCTGTATCGTCGATTGATCGCGCCGCTGTACCGCTGCTGGCCGGACACCTTGGCTTACCCTTGACCGACGCTGTTCAGGACAAGGATCCGACCGCCATGCCCAATCCCATCACCTCTGCCCCACTGCGCCCGCTGGCCGACACTGCCCCCTGCGCGGTGGTGGCCGGCTTCATCGCCATGATGACCGGCTACACCAGCTCCCTGGTGCTGATGTTCCAGGCGGGTCAGGCTGCAGGCTTGACCACCGCGCAGATATCCTCCTGGATCTGGGCCCTATCGATCGGCATGGCAGTGTGCAGCATCGGCCTTTCCCTGCGTTACCGCACGCCCATCACGGTGGCCTGGTCGACGCCGGGCGCGGCCCTGTTGATCACCAGCCTGGGCGGCGTGAATTATGCCGAGGCCATCGGTGCTTTCATCACCTGTGCGGTGCTGGTCACGATCTGTGGCCTGACCGGCAGTTTCGAGCGCCTGCTCAAGCGCCTGCCGGCATCGCTGGCCGCCTCGCTGCTGGCCGGCATCCTGTTCAAGATCGGCAGCGAAATCTTCGTCGCCGCGCAACACCGCACCGCCCTGGTGCTGTGCATGTTCTTCACCTACCTGATCGTGAAGCGCCTGTCGCCACGCTATGCGGTGCTGGCAGCGCTGGTCATCGGTACGCTGGTGTCCGGGCTGCTCGGCCTACTCGACTTCAGCCATTTCAGCTTGCAAGTCGCCCAACCGCAGTGGACCACCCCGTCCTTCTCCCTGGCCGCGACCATCAGCATCGGCATTCCGCTGTTCGTGGTTGCCATGACCTCGCAGAACATGCCCGGTATCGCCGTACTGCGCGCCGACGGTTACCAGGTGGCGGCCTCGCCGTTGATTTCGGTGACCGGCATCGCCTCGGTGCTGATGGCGCCATTCGGTTCCCACGGCGTCAATCTGGCTGCCATCAGTGCAGCTATCTGCACCGGCCCACAGGCTCACGAAGATCCGGCCAAGCGCTACACCGCGGCGGTCTGGTGCGGTGTGTTCTACGCCATTGCCGGCACATTCGGCGCCACGCTGGCCGCGCTGTTTGCCGCACTGCCCAAGGAGCTGGTGCTGTCGATCGCTGCATTGGCGCTGTTCGGCTCGATCATCAACGGCCTGACTCAAGCCATGAGCGAGCCCAAGGAGCGCGAAGCGGCCTTGGTCACGTTCATGGTGACCGCTTCAGGGCTGACGCTGTTCTCGGTGGGCTCGGCGTTCTGGGGCATCATCGCCGGGGTCCTGACGCTGCTCATCCTCAATGCGCGCAAAGCCTGATACCTGAAGCATCATTAAAGGATTGTCATCAAGCCGAATGAACCGCACCTGCGGCGACGCTTTCACACCTGTAACTCCACATCACAGAGGACACAGGCATGAATCGTTTCCAGGACAAAGTCGTGATCGTCACCGGTGCGGGCTCCGGCATTGGCGCGGCCACCGCGCTGCGCTTCGCCAAGGAAGGTGCACGCGTCGTGTTGGTGGGGCGCAACGCTGAAAAATTGGAAACCGTAGCCAAGGGCATCGGCCCCGGCCAGAGTCTGGTCGTCAGCGCCGATGTCTCGAAGTGGGAAGACGTGCAGCAGTTGGTCAAGCGTGCAGTCGAGCATTTCGGCCAACTGGACGTGCTGGTCAACAACGCTGGTGTGGCCCCGTCGGGCGCCTTGACCGAGGCCTCGCTGGACGACTGGCGCAGTGTGATGTCGATCGACGTGGACGGGGTGTTTTACGGTTGCCGCGCCGCCATGCCGCATTTGCTCAAGAGCGGCGGCAGCATCATCAACGTGTCGTCAGTATCGGGCTTAGGCGGCGACTGGGGCATGAGCTTCTACAACGCCGCCAAGGGTGCGGTCACGAACTTCACCCGCGCCCTGGCCCTTGAATACGGTGGCCAGGGTGTACGCGTGAACGCCGTATGCCCTGCCCTGACCAAGAGCGAGCTCACAGCAGGCATGGCCGACGACAAGGCCCTGATGGACAAATTCGCCGAGCGCATTCCCATGGGCCGCGCTGCCGAGGCCGAAGAAGTGGCAGACGTGATCGCCTTCCTGGCCAGCCACGACGCGCGTTTCGTCAACGGTGTGAACCTACCCGTTGACGGCGGGCTGCACGCCTCCAACGGTCAGCCCAAGCAGGCCTGATCAGGCGTTGATCTGCGCCACGACATCGGCCAGCGCCTGAGCAGGATCGGCGGCCTGGCTGATCGGACGGCCGATCACCAGGTAGTCGGAACCGGCGTCCAGCGCTTGGCGCGGGGTCAGGATACGGCGCTGGTCATCCTGGGCACTGCCCGCCGGGCGAATGCCGGGAGTGACCAGCTGCAGCGCGGGATGCGCAGCCTTCAGGGCCTGAGCTTCAAGTGCCGAACAGACCAGACCGTCCATGCCGGCCTTCTGCGCCAGCGCAGCCAAACGCAGCACCTGCTCCTGTGGTTCGATGTCCAGGCCGATGGCGGCGAGGTCTTCACGTTCCATGCTGGTCAGCACGGTCACGCCGATCAGCAATGGCTTGGCACCGGAGCGCTGTTCCAGCACTTCGCGACACGCCGCCATCATGCGCAGGCCGCCCGAGCAATGCACGTTGACCATCCAGACACCCATTTGCGCCGCAGCCTTGACGGCCATGGCGGTGGTGTTGGGGATGTCGTGGAATTTCAAGTCCAGGAATACCTCGAAGCCCTTGTCATTCAAGGTTTCGACGATGCCCGACGCGCTGCTGGTGAACAGTTCCTTGCCCACCTTGACCCGGCACAACGTGGGATCCAGCTGATCGGCCAGCTTCAGAGCCGCCTCGCGGGTTGGGTAATCCAGGGCGACGATGATGGGAGTCTGGCAGGAGGACATGGCGGGCTCTCTGAAGGCGGGTCGAAATCGGCGCGCATTGTAGCGGATTTTGCTGGCTCAGGGGCGTTGCCACGATTGTCCACGTCGCCATCGGGCGGCGTCGCCACAGGGCAGGAACGGGCTATGATGGAACCACTGCGACACCCTGTCGCTCCAATCTCTACAAGCGCCGCGCATCTTCGGCGCACCGTTCAAGGAGTGTCCTCATGCCCTGGTATGCCTGGTTGATCTTGTTGGTGGCCATCGGCTCGATCGTCGGTGGATTACTGGTGCTCAAGCAAAGCGCGCAGAAACTGCCGTTGACCGACGAGCAGCTCAAGAAGGTACACGAACGCAACGCCGAAATGGATGCCAAGGACGCACGAAACCGCTGACAGGTACTCAGCCTCCCGGGTGTCTCTGCGCTTCGGGAGGCTGGCTAATCACTCTCATGGGTTATCCAAGAAAAAGCTGCATGAGGCTGTGCATAAGCTGGGTGCAATACCCTGCAGGCCACGGCCAGTCAGCGTTTCCAGCCGTCGATTAAAAAACGAGCAGTTTCAAGGGGTTGTACACATTCGACGTGCACCTGCCTGTGGATAAGCTTGGGAGAACACGCTGCAGGCCACGGGCCACAGAGCCCAGCGAAATATGATCATTTTTTGATCAGCTATTTTCTCCACCCCATCCATCTTTGGCTGCGCCCTTGATTGCCTTAAGCAGCATGGCGAACGCCGGATTGTCATTGCTCTCGCGCCAGATCAGGTGCAATTCGCTCTGCACGCCCTCCCCCAGATCGATATCGCGGAACACCACATTCTTGAAGACCACGCTGGTGGCGCAGCGCGGCACCAGCGCCACTCCCATGCCAGCGTTGACCAGCGCCAGGATAGTCAGCGACGAACCCAGCCACTGCACGTATTGCGGGGTCACCTGAGCCGAACGCAGCATGCCGGTGAGCAATTCGTTGAACGGCGGATAGGCGGCGTGCGAGTACATCAGGAACGGTTCGCCGTCCAGATCCTGCACACGTACCTGGGCTGCATTGGCCAGCCGATGGGTGGCCGGCGTTGCCAGCACGAACGGTTCGCGCACCAGGCATTCGGTGAGGTAACCACTGTCGAGCAACGGCGCGCGGGCGATGCCCAGATCGATACGCCGGGCACGCAAGGCCTCGTGCTGCTGGTAGGTGTTCATTTCCGACAGGTCAATCTTCACCTGCGGTTGCTTGAGCCGCGCTTCGGCGATGACCTTGGGCAGAAATTCGTACACCGCACTGCCGACGAAGGCGATGTTCACCGAGCCGATGTCGCCATCGGCGAAGCGGCGTGCCGACACCGCAGCTTGCTGGGCACGCTCCAGCAGATTCTGCGCCTCGATGAAAAAGGCCCGACCCGCCGCCGTCAACGCCACGCTGCGCGTGCTACGCGTAAACAGCTCGACGCCCAGGTGATGCTCAAGCAGCTGGATCTGCCGACTCAACGGCGGCTGCGTCATGTTGAGGCGCTCGGCGGCCCGGCGGAAGTTGAGTTCCGTGGCCACGGTGGTGAAGCAACGGAGCTGGCTGAGTTCGAACATTGATTCAACCTCGGTATCAATCAAGTGCCAACTTGAATTGGACTGAAACAATACCCCAAGTTCATGATCGAGCCCTCCAAAAAAAACAATGATCGGAGTGTCGCCCTTGAACGTTCAATCCGGTGCCGTCGACCCCAGCGTGCTCGCCAGCGCAGTGGCCAAGGTCAAGCGGCACGTGCTGCCGCTGTTCGTCGTGATGTTCATCGTCAACTACATCGACCGGGTGAACATCGGTTTCGTCCGCACCCACATGGAAACCGACCTGGGCATCGGCGCTGCGGCCTATGGTCTGGGCGCTGGTCTGTTCTTCGTTGGCTACGCACTGTTCGAAGTGCCCTCCAACATGCTTCTGCAACGTTTCGGCGCCCGTGCCTGGCTGACCCGGATCATGTTCACCTGGGGCCTGGTGGCCATGGGCATGGCCTTCGTTCAAGGCGAGACCAGTTTCTATGTCATGCGCTTCCTGCTCGGCGTCACCGAGGCAGGCTTCTATCCCGGCGTGCTCTACTACTTCACCCAGTGGTTGCCTGCCAGCGAACGCGGCAAGGCCATGGCGATCTTCCTCAGCGGCTCGGCGATCGCCTCGATCATTTCCGGCCCCATCACCGGCGCCCTGCTGAGCGTGACCGGGCTGGGCCTGCATGGCTGGCAGTGGATGTTCCTGATCGAAGGCGGCGCATCGGTGGCGCTGTGCGGGTTCGTCTACTACTGGCTGCAATCGCACATCCATGAGGCCAAGTGGCTTACCCCTGCCGAGCAGACGACCCTGAGCGGGGTGATCGCCGAGGAACAGCGCGCTCGTGAAGCCGAGCATGTGGTCAAGCCGTCGATCTTCAAGCTGCTCGCCGACACCCAGATTCTGGTGTTCTGCTTCATCTTCTTTTCGGTGGCGCTGACCATCTATGGCGCGACCTTCTGGCTGCCGAGCATGATCAAGAAAATGGGCAACGTCTCGGACTTTGAAGTGGGGCTGTTCAACTCCATCCCCTGGATCATCTCGATTGCCGCCATGTATGGCTTTGCAGCCCTCGCCGCCCGCTTCAAGCACCAGCAGGCGTGGGTGGCGACGACGCTGATCATCGCGGCCGGGGGGATGTTCATGTCGACCTATGGCGGCCCGGTGTTCGCCTTCGTCGCCATCTGCTTCGCTGCAGTGGGGTTCAAGGCGGCATCGGCGCTGTTCTGGCCTATCCCGCAGGCCTATCTGGACGCCCGGATCGCCGCCGCCGTCCTGGCGCTGATCAACTCGGTGGGCAACCTGGGCGGCTTCGTCGCGCCCACCGTGTTCGGCTTTCTGGAAGAGAAGACCGGCTCTATACAGGGCGGTCTTTACGGCCTGGCCGCGACCTCGGTGCTGGCCGCGATCGTGGTGTTCTTCGCCCGCACCCGGCCTCGCGGGCGGAAGCCCGATGACAAGCCACTGCAACCTGCCGCCGCACACTGACCGCCGTGTACTAGAAAGGAACGGCTCGCGCTGGCGGGCCTGCACCCCGAGGAGAAGCTTGTGAAGATCAAACGTGTCACCGTCACCCCCATCGCCTTCCGCGACCCGCCATTGCTCAACGCCAGCGGTATCCACGAACCCTATGCCTTGCGCTCGATCATCGAGGTGGAAAGCGACAACGGCTACGTCGGCCTGGGTGAAAGCTATGGCGATGCCCCGGCCCTGGCCATTCAGATGGCCATCAAGGATCAACTGCCCGGCCTGGATCCGTTCAACCTCAATGGCCTGCGCCAGATCGTCGCCAGCACCGTGGCCCGGCACAAGCCGGCCAGCGTGAGCGGTGCCGAACTGGCTCCCGGTTCACATGCCAGCAAGGCTGTGACCAATGCCTACTCGGCCTTCGAAGTGGCGCTGCTCGATCTTCAGGCGCGGTCGCTGAATCGGCCACTGGTCGACCTGCTCGGCGGTGCGGTGCGCGATGAAGTGCCCTTCAGCGCCTACCTGTTCTTCAAGTACGCCGAGCACGTCGACTCGCCCTACCCTGCTGACAACTGGGGCGAGGCGTTGAACGAGGAGCAGATCGTCGGCCAGGCCAGGCGCATGATCGAGCAGTACGGTTTCAAGAGCATCAAGCTCAAGGCCGGGACCTTGGAACCCGAGCGTGAAGTGGCCTGCATTCTGGCGTTGAAGAAGGCCTTTCCCGGCCATCCCCTGCGCATCGACCCCAACGGCAACTGGTCGCTGGAGACGTCGATCAGGATGG
Source organism: Pseudomonas sp. PS01301 (assembly GCF_029960215.1). Lineage (NCBI taxonomy): Bacteria > Pseudomonadati > Pseudomonadota > Gammaproteobacteria > Pseudomonadales > Pseudomonadaceae > Pseudomonas > Pseudomonas sp. PS01301. Next base: position 152,608 of record NZ_JASCPM010000008.1, read on the forward strand.
CCGAGTTACTGGGCGACAGTCTCCAGTACTATGAGGATCCCTGCCCCGGCCTGGACGACATGGCCGAGTTGCACAAACGCACCGGGCTGCCGCTGGCGACCAACATGGTGGTGACCGACTTCGCCGAGTTCCGCCGCAGTGTCGAGCGCAACAGCGTACAGATCGTACTCGCCGATCACCATTACTGGGGCGGACTGCGCGATACCCAGGTATTGGCGAGCATGTGCCAGACCTGGGGGCTGGGCGTGTCGATGCACTCGAACTCGCACTTGGGTATCAGCCTGATGGCCATGGCGCATGTGGCGGCATCGGTGCCGAATCTGGACTATGCCTGCGACACCCATTATCCGTGGCAGGAGCCGGACGAAGAGGTGATCAAGGGCGGCAAGCTGCCGATCGTCGATGGCTGCGTGAAGATCAACAAGACCCCTGGGTTGGGTCTGGAGTTGGATCGCGACCAGTTGGGCATGCTGCATGAGCAGTTTTTGCGCTGCGGGATTCGTTCACGGGACGACGTGCGGCAGATGGCTCGGTACAAGCCGGATTGGAAGGCGGTGAAGCCGCGGTTTTAAGGGTTTGATCCAAGGGCCTCTTCGCGGGCAGAGCCCGCTCCCACAGACGGCGGGCATCCTGTGGGAGCGGGGCGGGCGGCGAGCCCTCTGCCCGCGAATGCTTGCAGCGACTCGGAAATCCGTCCATGGCACCCTTGGATATTCGGATTTCCGAACGAAATTTTGACCCCTAAACCCCTGCTACCCGCCCACCTGCCCCAGCCGACCTGGCTCTGAGCCACATCCCCCGCCTTGGCATGACTCATGCTCTACACTCTTCAACGAAACCGGCGCATACCAGCCGCCGAGCTTCGCCGTACCCCGAGGGCCTGCGGGCTCGATAAAAAAAACAAAGTCGAGGATTCACTGATGCGCATCGTTCCAAAACTCCTGAGCGCCGCCATTGCCGCCGCTCTGATCAGTACTCCAGCGTTGGCCGCCGAACTCACCGGCACCCTGAAGAAAATCAAGGATTCGGGCACCATCACCCTCGGTCACCGCGACGCCTCCATCCCCTTCTCGTACATTGCCGACGCGTCCGGCAAGCCGGTCGGCTACTCCCATGACATCCAGCTCAAGGTGGTCGAGGCCCTGAAGAAAGACCTCGACATGCCGGACCTGAAGGTCAAGTACAACCTGGTGACCTCGCAAACCCGTATCCCGCTGGTGCAGAACGGCACCATCGACCTGGAATGCGGTTCCACCACCAACAACGCCGAACGCGCTCAGCAAGTGGATTTTTCCGTCGGCATCTTCGAGATCGGCACCCGTCTGCTGAGCAAGAAAGATTCGTCCTACAAGGATTTCGACGACCTGAAAGGCAAGAACGTCGTCACCACCGCCGGTACCACCTCCGAGCGCATCCTCAAGTCGATGAACGCCGACAAGCAGATGGGCATGAACATCGTCTCGGCGAAAGACCACGGCGAGTCCTTCCAGATGCTCGAATCGGGGCGCGCCGTCGCCTTCATGATGGACGACGCCCTGCTCGCCGGCGAAATGGCCAAGGCCAAGAAGCCGACCGACTGGGAAGTCACTGGCACACCGCAGTCCTATGAAATCTACGGCTGCATGGTGCGCAAGGGCGACGAGCCGTTCAAGAAAGCCGTCGACGATGCCATCAAGGCAACCTTCGCCTCGGGCGACATCAACGGCATCTACGACAAGTGGTTCAACCAGCCGATCCCGCCAAAAGGCCTGAACCTGGGCTTTCCCATGAGCGACGAGCTCAAGGCGCTGATCGCCAACCCCAACGACAAGCCGGCTCCCGACAAGAAGTCGTAAGCACCACCCTGATTTCACCCGAACGCCGCCCGGCGCTCGGGTGAAAGCCTGTGCCCGTGAATCAATTTCCGAGGGGTATTCCCCATGAATTACAACTGGGACTGGAGCGTCTTCTTCAAGTCCACTGGCGTCGGCAGCGAGATCTACCTGGATTGGTACATCTCCGGCCTGGGCTGGACCATCGCCATTGCCGTGGTCGCCTGGATCATCGCCCTGCTGCTGGGCTCGGCACTGGGTGTCATGCGCACCGTGCCGAGCCGCTGGGTCTCGGGTATCGCGACCTGCTACGTTGAGCTGTTCCGCAACGTGCCGCTGCTGGTGCAGCTGTTCATCTGGTATTTCCTGGTACCCGACCTGCTGCCCGAAGGGATGCAGGAGTGGTACAAGCAGGACCTCAATCCGACCACCTCGGCGTTCCTGAGCGTGGTGGTCTGCCTGGGCCTGTTCACCGCCGCACGGGTCTGCGAGCAGGTGCGTACCGGTATCCAGGCACTGCCGCGCGGCCAGGAATCGGCCGCCCGGGCGATGGGTTTCAGCCTGTCGCAGATCTACTGGAACGTGCTGCTGCCCCAGGCCTACCGCATCATCATTCCGCCGCTCACCTCCGAGTTCCTCAACGTGTTCAAGAACTCGTCGGTGGCCTCGTTGATCGGTCTGATGGAGCTGCTGGCGCAAACCAAGCAGACCGCGGAGTTCTCGGCCAACCTGTTCGAGGCTTTCACCCTGGCCACGCTGATCTACTTCACCCTGAACATGAGCCTGATGCTGTTGATGCGGGTGTTCGAGCGCAAGCTCGCCGTGCCTGGGCTGATCTCCCTGGGAGGTAAATGATGGACTTCAGTGGAATCATTCCAGCCCTGCCGGGCATGTGGAACGGCATGGTCATGACCTTGCAGCTGATGGTGCTGGGCGTCATCGGCGGCATTGCGCTGGGCACCGTGCTGGCCCTGATGCGCCTGTCGTCGAACAAGCTGCTGTCGCGCTTTGCCGGCGCCTACGTCAACTACTTCCGCTCCATTCCGCTGCTGCTGGTGATCACCTGGTTCTACCTGGCGGTTCCTTTCGTGCTGCGCTGGATCACCGGCGAAGACACGCCGGTGGGCGCCTTCACCTCATGCCTCGTGGCCTTCATGATGTTCGAGGCCGCGTACTTCTGTGAAATCGTGCGCGCCGGTGTGCAGTCCATTTCCAAGGGCCAGATGGGCGCGGCGCAAGCGCTGGGCATGAACTACGGTCAGACCATGCGCCTGATCATCCTGCCCCAGGCGTTTCGCAAGATGACCCCGCTGCTGTTGCAGCAAAGCATCATCCTGTTCCAGGACACCTCGCTGGTCTACACCGTCGGCCTGGTGGACTTTCTCAACTCGGCGCGTGCCAGCGGCGACATCATCGGTCGGGCCAACGAGTTCCTGATCTTCGCCGGCGTGGTGTACTTCGTCATCAGTTTCAGCGCCTCCCTTCTGGTCAAGCGTCTGCAAAAAAGGTTAGCCGTATGATCTCCATCAAGAACATCAACAAGTGGTATGGCGACTTCCAGGTGCTCACCGATTGCAGCACCGAGGTCAAGAAAGGCGAAGTGGTCGTGGTGTGCGGGCCATCGGGTTCGGGCAAATCGACCCTGATCAAGTGCGTGAATGCCCTGGAGCCTTTCCAGAAGGGCGACATCGTGGTCGACGGCACCTCCATTGCCGACCCCAAGACCAACCTGCCCAAGCTGCGCTCGCGAGTGGGCATGGTGTTCCAGCATTTCGAGCTGTTTCCGCACCTGACCATCACCGAAAACCTGACCATCGCGCAGATCAAGGTGCTGGGCCGCAGCAAGGAAGAAGCCACGAAAAAGGGCCTGCAACTGCTCGAACGCGTCGGCTTGTCGGCCCACGCGCACAAGCACCCCGGCCAACTGTCCGGTGGCCAGCAGCAGCGTGTGGCGATCGCCCGTGCGCTGGCGATGGATCCGGTGGTCATGCTGTTCGACGAGCCGACTTCGGCGCTCGACCCGGAAATGGTCAACGAAGTGCTCGACGTGATGGTGCAACTGGCCCACGAAGGCATGACCATGATGTGCGTGACCCACGAGATGGGTTTCGCGCGCAAGGTCGCCAACCGGGTGATCTTCATGGACCAGGGACAGATCGTCGAAGACTGCCCCAAGGAAGAGTTCTTCGGCGATGTCAGCGCGCGCTCCGATCGCGCTCAGCAATTCCTCGCCAAGATCCTGCAGCACTGATGACCGGCCGTCCCGCGCCCGCGCTGTCGGGCGCGGGACGCTGG
>NZ_JASCPM010000090.1:0-4201 GCF_029960215.1 Pseudomonas sp. PS01301
CCGGTGGGCGCGGCGATGTGTATACGCGACAGGGCGGGGGCTCTGCCCGCGAAGAGGCCCCCGCCCCCACCGGTAACCTCCCATGTCCACCCCGCCAAAACCCACCCTGCACCCGCGCAATCGCCACCAGGGTCGCTACGATTTCCCGCAATTGATCAAGAGCCATCCGGACCTTGCCCGGTTCGTCATCCTCAACCCGTATGGCAAGCAAAGCATCGACTTCGCCGATCCCGCGGCGGTGAAGGTGTTCAACCGGGCGTTGCTCAGGACCCTCTATGGCATTGAGCACTGGGACATCCCGGACGGCTACCTGTGTCCGCCCATACCCGGACGGGCCGACTATCTGCACTGCCTGGCCGACCTGCTGGCCGAAAGCAACGGCGGCGAGATTCCGCGGGGCGCCGGCGTCAGGGCGCTCGACGTGGGTGTAGGTGCCAACTGCATCTATCCCCTGCTGGGCCACAGTGACTATCGCTGGCAGTTCGTGGGCTCCGACATCGACTCGGTGGCACTGGCCTCGGCCAACACCATCGTGCAGGCCAACAAACTGGGCAAAGCCATTTCCTTGCGCCAGCAGACGCAGCCTCGGCAGATTCTCCAGGGACTGCTGGGCCGCGAAGAACGGTTCGCCGTGACCCTGTGCAATCCGCCCTTCCATGCCTCGTTGCAGGAAGCGACCCGCGGCAGCCAGCGCAAATGGCGCGCGCTGGGCAAGGCCGATCCCAAGCGCAAGTTGCCCGTGCTCAACTTTGGCGGTCAGAACAACGAGTTGTGGTGTGAAGGCGGCGAGATTCGCTTCGTGACGCAGCTGATCAACGAAAGCGTGGCCGTGGGACAGCAGGTATTGTGGTTCTCGACGCTGGTGTCCAAGGCCTCCAACCTGCCGGCCATTCAGACAGCCCTTGGCAGGGTCAATGCCGTGCAGGTCCGAGTGGTGGAAATGGGCCAAGGCCAGAAGCAAAGCCGCTTCGTCGCCTGGACCTTCCAGGCAGAGCCAGCCGGCAAAAACTGGTTCAGCTGACTGATTCACGGCGCACTGCGGCCCGCTCCCACAGATGCTCACAGACCGCGCCTATGGATTTACAGGCACAAAAAAACCGCGCCCGGGTTGACCCGCGGCACGGTTCGTCGAGCCGTTACAATTACTTGTTAACGGAATCGGTCAGCACTTTGGCTGGGACGAACTTGACGACTTTCTTGGCAGCGATTTCGATGGCAGCGCCAGTCGAAGGGTTACGGCCAGTGCGGGCAGGACGCTCGGTGATTTTCAGCTTGCCGATACCAGGCAGAGTGATCTCGCTGCCATTTTCCAATTGATCGGCAACGATCTGGCCCAGCTGCTCGATAGCGTTGCGCGCGGTGGTTTTCGGCGCGTCGATAGCTTCAGCGATATCGGCGATCAGTTGGTCTTTGGTTAATGCCATGGTGGTGTACCTTCCCTATCAAATTCAATTGGATTGCAAAGTGCAGCGTAAGTCGGAGCCGGGCGTGCGACGTCCGCCGGGGCTCGCGTTTCGGTCATGCCAATCGCCATTGTAGATACCCAGAATGACGTTTGGTTCGACTCGAAAGCCGCTCTCTGCGGGGCTTCACGGCCTCGTGGGCCGCAAGACCGGGCAAAACTAGCACAGAGCCAAACAAATATCCGCCACTAGCGGCCCTTTTATTCAGCTTTATCATGGGTTTGGCCAAAAAGTAGACGATTTCGTCGTTTCAGCGCATGCGCAGGTCACCGGCAATCCGTAAAACCCCTATCTACGTTACACTTCGCCCCTTTGTGGCACAGCCTGCTCCAGCCGCCGTGCCCATCAGTCAGACAAGCCGAGAAGCCCATGCCGATCCGTCACTGCATCGTCCATTTGATCGACAAGAAACCCGACGGCACGCCTGCCGTGCTTCATGCACGCGACAGCGAGCTGGCCGAGTCCAGCGCCATCGAACATCTGCTTGCCGACCTCAACGAAAGTTACAACGCCAAGCAGGGCAAGGCCTGGGGCTTCTTCCATGCCGAGTCCGGCGCGCACCCGTTCAGCGGCTGGCTCAAGGACTATCTGGACGAGGGCCGCGACTTCACCCAGTTCAGCCGCACGGCCGTCGAGCACCTGCAGAAGCTGATGGAAGAATCCAACCTGTCCACCGGTGGGCACGTGCTGTTCGCGCACTATCAGCAGGGCATGACCGATTACCTGGCCATTGCCCTGCTGCATCACAGTGAAGGCGTGGCCGTGACCTCCGAGCTCGACGTGACCCCGTCGCGGCACCTGGACCTGGGGCAACTGCACCTGGCGGCGCGCATCAACCTGTCGGAGTGGCAGAACAACAAGCAGTCCAAGCAGTACATCTCGTTCATCAAGGGCAAGAACGGCAAGAAGGTCTCGGAGTACTTCCGCGATTTCATCGGCTGCCAGGAAGGCGTGGATGGTCCGGGAGAAACGCGGACACTGCTCAAGGCGTTCAGCGACTTCGTCGAGAGCGAGGACCTGCCAGAAGAGTCGGCGCGGGAGAAAACCCAGACCTTGGTGGAGTACGCCACCAGCCAGACCAAGATGGGCGAGCCGGTCACGTTGAAAGAGCTGTCGGGTCTGATCGACGAAGAGCGCCCGCAGGCTTTCTATGACCATATCCGCAACAAGGATTACGGTTTGTCGCCGGAGATTCCGGCCGACAAGCGCACCCTCAACCAGTTTCGTCGCTTCACCGGGCGGGCCGAGGGGCTTTCGATCAGCTTCGAGGCGCATCTGCTGGGCTCGAAGATCGAGTATGACGAGGAAGCCGGCACCCTGATCATCAAGGGCCTGCCGTCGCAACTGACCGACCAGCTCAAACGGCGGAAGGATTGACTGAGTGGTTACCGACCGCTAAGCGGGCGGTGCGGGGTGTCAATCGGACCGCAGCGTGGCCTTCGCGGGCAGAGCCCGCTCCCACAGTTGGCGGGGAGGCAGGCGGTGTGGGGTGTCCGGCTTGACGTCGCCGCTACGGTTTTGTGATTGCAAAACCCACTCTCGGAAAATGCACATGCACCACGCCGGCGCGCGCGTCTTCACGTCGGATGATCAATTCCTCGGCCCCGGCAAACAACAACTCGCCCTGCACGGGGTCGACGCCATAGTCCACGGCCGAGATGCTCACCTGGTCGCCCACCTTGAAACCGCTGGGATCCTCGAACGTTTCGTCGGGCAAGTCTGCCGGAGTGGCCGCTTTGGCAATCGCCAGGGCTTCGTCGGCAGTCAGCTCGCTGTAGGTGCCGTGGCCAAAACCCAGTACGCGCCCCAGCCAGGCGTGGATGGCGGGGTAGGCATCCACCAGCGGTGCGGTGACCGGTGTGCCCTTGAGGAACCACAGCGGATGAGCCATGGAGAAATCGGCCAGGGTCGGCCCGCCGAACAGGTACTCACCTTCAGCGCTCTGTAGTTGCTGTTCCAGGCGCGCCATGAACGTCGGCCATTGATGCTTGGCCTGCTCCACCGGCAGACGCGTGGCCGTGCCGCCCTGGAACAGCGCCATGCGATCGGCAATGAAGGCCTTGGCGGCGTCTTCGGGCAGACGCGACAGACGGGCGCTGATGGACTCGGGCTGGAACACCAGGCTGACGGCATGCTGGAACAGCACCGAATCGGCCCAGGCGGCGAAAATGGCCACGGTGAGTTCCTGGCCAAGGGGCAGCAGCGCCGGCAAGGCTTTCTCCTGCTCCAGCCGTCGAGCGATCAGGGCTGTGTCGCAATAGACATCGGCGCCGACCTGCAGCACTGGCGTCTTGCGATAGCCACCGGTCAGCGCCGTCAGATCAGGCTTGGGCATGATCGGCGAAATCAGTACCGAGCGCCACGCGAGCCCTTTGAAGCCGAGCATCAGGCGGGCCTTCTCGGCGAACGGCGAGGTCGGATAGTGATGCAGGATCAACTCGGACATATCGGCTCCAGCAGCGGATGGGAAAGCCCACAGCTTACTCGCCCTCGCGCAGACCACATACCCCCGTAAAAGCGACGCATGCGGTATACCTGAATGAGCGCACAACCCCGAACGCGGCTCGCAATCGCTGTAGCAGCGGCGCAAGCCGCGTCGGCGGTGTATGCGGTGTGCCTGAATGAACGCGGTGAACCCGGACGCGGCTCGCGCCGCTGCTACAAGGGTACGCAATCCCTGTAGCAGCGGCGCAAGCCGCGTCGGCGGTGTATGCGGTGTGCCTGAAAGAACGCGGTGA
>NZ_JASCPM010000091.1:0-4137 GCF_029960215.1 Pseudomonas sp. PS01301
GTCGGAGCATTGGTGAGGTGTCAGGTCAGACGCGGTGCGGGTTTCACGGCCGATGACCGCTCCTACGGAGAAATCGCAGGAGCGGTCATCGGCCGCGAACGCCGCACCACTGAAGGTCCTGATCAGACTTTCTGGTACAGCTGGCTGCCTTCCTGCTTGAAGCGCTGGGCCTGTTCGCGCATTCCTTCCTCCACGCTCAGGTCGACGGCCTCGATCTTCTGGTTGGCCGCATACTCGCGCACTTCCTGAGTGATCTTCATGGAGCAGAACTTCGGCCCGCACATCGAGCAGAAGTGCGCGACCTTGGCCGAGTCCTTGGGCAGGGTTTCGTCGTGGTAGGCGCGCGCGGTGTCCGGGTCCAGCCCGAGGTTGAACTGGTCTTCCCAGCGAAACTCGAAACGCGCCTTGCTCAAGGCGTTGTCGCGGATCTGCGCGCCGGGGTGCCCCTTGGCCAGGTCGGCGGCGTGCGCGGCGATCTTGTAGGTAATGATGCCGGTCTTCACGTCATCCTTGTTCGGCAGGCCCAGGTGCTCCTTGGGCGTCACGTAGCAAAGCATGGCGCAACCGAACCAGCCGATCATCGCCGCACCGATGCCCGAGGTGATGTGGTCGTAACCCGGAGCAATGTCGGTGGTCAGCGGGCCGAGGGTGTAGAACGGCGCTTCGTCGCAGCATTCCAGCTGCTTGTCCATGTTCTCCTTGATCAGCTGCATCGGCACGTGCCCCGGACCTTCGATCATGCATTGGACGTCGTGCTTCCAGGCGATCTTGGTCAGCTCACCGAGGGTTTCCAGCTCCCCGAACTGAGCTTCGTCGTTGGCGTCGGCGATCGAGCCCGGACGCAGACCGTCGCCCAGGGAGAAGCTGACGTCGTAGGCCTTCATGATTTCGCAGATCTCGTCGAAGTGCTTGTACAGGAAGTTTTCCTTGTGGTGCGCCAGGCACCACTTGGCCATGATCGACCCGCCGCGGCTGACGATGCCGGTGACCCGCTTGGCGGTCAACGGGACGTAGCGCAACAGAACCCCGGCATGGATGGTGAAGTAGTCCACGCCCTGCTCGGCCTGCTCGATGAGGGTGTCGCGGAACAGCTCCCAGGTCAGGTCTTCGGCCACGCCGCCGACTTTTTCCAGGGCCTGATAGATGGGTACGGTACCGATCGGTACGGGCGAGTTGCGGATGATCCACTCGCGAGTTTCGTGGATGTGCTTGCCGGTGGACAGGTCCATCACCGTGTCCGAGCCCCAGCGGATGCCCCAGGTGAGCTTGGCCACTTCCTCCTCGATGGAGGAACCCAGGGCGCTGTTGCCGATGTTGCCGTTGATCTTCACCAGGAAGTTGCGGCCGATGATCATCGGTTCGAGTTCGGTGTGGTTGATGTTGGCCGGAATGATCGCGCGGCCACGGGCGATTTCTTCACGCACGAACTCGGCGGTGATCTCCTTGGGAATGCTGGCGCCGAAGCTGTGGCCCTTGTGCTGATCCTTGAGCAGGCCGGCAGCGCGGGCCTCGGCCAGCTTCATGTTCTCGCGGATGGCGACGTACTCCATTTCGGCGGTGATGATGCCCTGACGCGCGTAGTGCATCTGGCTGACGTTGGCGCCGGCCTTGGCCCGGCGCGGGTTGCGCACGTGAGCGAAGCGAAGTTTGGTCAGTTCGTCGTCGCTCAGGCGCTGCTGGCCGAAGTGAGAACTCAGGCCGGGCAGCCGTTCGGTGTCGCCACGGTCGTCGATCCAGGCCGAACGCACGTCGGCCAGGCCCTTGCGCACGTCGATGACGACATTGGGGTCGGTGTAGGGGCCGGAGGTGTCGTAGACGGTCACCGGCGGGTTGATCTCACCGCTGCTGTTGCCGGTGGAAAAGTCGGTCGGTGTGACGTCCAGGCTGATTTCACGCATGGGCACACGGATGTCTGCCCGCGAGCCCTGGACGTAGATCTTGCGCGAACGGGTGAAGGGCTGCACGGAGCCTGAATCGACTTGGGCCGATTCGCTCAAATGCACGGTGTTTTTTGCTTTTGTATTCATCACAGGCTCTCCAGACGGCATCCAGCAGGGAATGTCGGAGCGAACCTGAAAGGCACGGATGCACCCTGTGAACGGATGCTGTGCTTGTACGCGAGGTGCTGTGCAGAAATGCGCGAGACCTCGGACGAAGCACAAGAGGACTCGCCGCAAAGACGAGAAATCTTGTTCCCTACGCAGGCGTTAACCTGATCAGGTTCAACGGGATCCGGATTATCCGATCTCAGCCTCATAGCAAGGCACCCCGACAAGAACGTGCACAGCATAGACGCCCTGCACACGGAACGCCAACCCCGCCTGCAGGTCTTGATAGTGCCCGTTGCATCGGACCGATTGTTGTGCGGCGCGCCGCGCTCTACACTCGCCCTGCCCCAAGCCTCTTTCCACAGCTGATGTCCAGACCCAGCTTACAGACCAAGGATTGCCCCCATGCTGCGCAGTAGATTTCCCTCGGCAACGGCCCTCGCCCTGGCCGTGTCCGGTGCCATCCCAGGCCTGGCCCTGGCGCAGCAGGCACCGTTGGCGAGCATGACCGATCTGGTCAGCGTCTATCAGGAAGCGGTACTGAACAACGCCGACCTGGCCGCCTCGCGGGCCGACTATGCCGCGCAAAGCGAAATCGTGCCGCAGGCGCGCGCTGGTTTGCTGCCCAACCTGTCGGCCGGTTACGACATCAACGACACCCGCACGGCGCTGGACCAGCCCTCGGCGGTGTACAACCGCAGTGGCAATTCCTACCGCGCGCAATTGAGCCAGCCGCTGTTCCGTGCCGACCGCTGGTTCCAGCTCAAGGCGGCCAAGGCGGTCGACGAGCAGGCTGCAGTGCAGTTGTCGGCTACTGAGCAGAACCTGATTCTGCAAAGTGCCCAGGCCTATTTCTCGGTGCTGCGCGCCCAAGACAACCTGGCCACCGCGCGCGCCGAGGAGAATGCATTCCGGCGCCAGCTCGATCAGTCCCAGGAGCGCTTCAACGTCGGTCTTTCCGACAAGACCGACACCCTGCAGTCCCAGGCCAGCTACGACACCGCCCGGGCCAACCGGATCATCGCCCAGCGCCAGGTGGAGGATGCGTTCCAGGCCCTGATCACGCTGACCAACCGCGAATACAATTCGATCCAGGGCATCGTTCACACCCTGCCCGTGCTGGCGCCGATACCCAATGACGCCAGTACCTGGGTCGATACCGCTTCGCGGCAGAACCTTGATCTGCTGGCCAGCAACTACGCCGTGGAAGCCGCCGAGCAGACCTTGCGCCAGCGCAAGGCCGGGCATGCGCCGACGGTGGATGCGGTCGCGCAATACCAGAAGGGCGACAACGACAACCTGGGTTTCAGCAACCCATCGACCCTGCCGGGCGTCAGCTATGGCAGCGATGTGTCGCAGCGCAGCATCGGCGTGCAGTTGAACATTCCGATCTACAGTGGTGGCCTGACCAGCTCGCAGGTACGTGAAGCCTATGCGCGGCTCACGCAAAGCGAACAGCAGCGCGAAAGCCTGCGTCGGCAGGTGGTGGAGAACACCCGCAACCTGCACCGTGCGGTCAACACCGATGTCGAGCAGGTGCAGGCGCGCAAGCAGTCGATCATTTCCAACCAGAGTTCGGTGCTGGCCACCGAGATCGGCTATCAGGTGGGGACGCGCAACATCGTCGACGTGCTCGACGCGCAGCGTCAGCTGTACAGCTCGGTGCGCGACTACAACAACACCCGCTACGACTACATTCTGGACAACCTGCGCCTCAAGCAGGCGGCAGGCATCCTGAGCCCGGGCGACCTGCAGGACCTGACGCGCTTCCTCAAGGCCGACTACAACCCGGACAAGGATTTCCTGCCACCGGACCTGGCCAAGGCCGCCGAAGCGCTGCTCAAGCCGCCAGCGAAACCATGACCTGACGCGACGCTGCTGAACGGCTTGCGCAACCCTGTAGCAGCGGCGCGAGCCGCGTCGGGCGGTGATGCGGGGTGTCAGGTGAATCGCGTCGCCAGTGACGCGGCTCGCGCCGCTGCTTGTATGTTGTGCCCGCACTCGGCAAGAATCATTATTCTTGCTCGTGTACTCACAAAAATGTGTTTCTGGGGGATGCCGATCGCTGCTTAAGGCAGGACTTGCTCCT
>NZ_JASCPM010000092.1:0-3805 GCF_029960215.1 Pseudomonas sp. PS01301
GCCGATGACCGCTCCTACAGGGAATCCAGCACCTCTGTAGGAGCGGTCATCGGCCGCGAATAGATGCTGCCGTGCATCAGGCGCACGGCGATAGCCCTACTTGGCGGTGATCACCGCCAGTTTGGTGATGCCTGCCTTTTCGATGGAGGCCATGGCCCTGGCCACTTCGCCATAGTTGACGCCGTCGTCGGCCTGCAGTTGTACGCGCACATCGGGGTCTTTCTGCCTGGCGGTCTGCAGGTTGGTCTGGAGCAGGTCCGGCTGGATTTCGTCCTTGTTGATGAACAGTTTGCCCTGCCCGTCGATGCTCACCACCAGCGGGTCCTTCTGTTCGGCAGGCGCCACCGCTTCGGTCTTGGGCAGGTTGATCGGGATCGAATTGGTCAGCAACGGCGCGGTGACGATGAACACCACCAACAGCACCAGCATGACGTCTACCAAAGGCGTCACGTTGATCTCGCTGAGCACCTCGTCCGTGTCTTGAGTGGAAAAGGCCATGTCAGGACGCCTCCTTCACTTTGTGGCCCGAAGCTGCAGCACCGCTGCGAGTCAGGGCCGGATGTTGCAGCACGCGGAAGGAATGCTTCTGCGCCAGGCTGTAGAAGTCATGGGCGAAGTCGTCGAGGTCGGCGGCGGTCAGTTTCAGGCGACGCAGAAAATAGTTGTAGACCAGCACCGCCGGCACTGCGACGGCGATCCCCACGCCGGTGGCCACCAGCGCCGCGCCTATGGGGCCAGCCACCGTCTCCAGGCTGGCCGAGCCGGCCGCGCTGATGCCCTTGAGCGCCGACATGATCCCCCAGACCGTCCCGAACAGGCCGATGAACGGCGAGGTACTGCCGATACTGGCCAGCACCGCCAGGCCCGTTTCCAACGAGCGCCGCTCACGTACGATCTGCTGGCGCAGGGCGCGCTCGAGGCGATCCTGATGATTGATCGACTGGCTCAGGTCGGTTTGCGCCTGCTCGTTGACCTGGATGGCCGCGTAGCCCGACTGCGCGACCCGAGCCGCTGCACCGGGTTGTTCCTGGGCCAGATGGGCCGCCGAATCCAGGCTCGATGCCGCCCAGAACTGCTTGTGAAACTTGCGATCCTGCCCTTTGAGCCGAGCGAACTGCAGGCCCTTGAGCAATGCCAGCCCCCAGGTGGCGACGGAAAACAGGATGAGCAGCCAGATGACCGAGTGCTCGACGGAGGTGAAGGGAGATTCTGTCAGAAGATTCATGGTGAGGCTCTCTGTAGCAAGGCGTTGGGTGGTGCGATGCGCCTTTTGTCAGGTAGCCCGCTTCATGCAGCAAAAAAGTCGATCAGCGCAATTTGAAATCGATCGGTACGCTGACCCAGCCATCGACTGGGTCGGCACCCCGTTTGGCCGGAACGAAGCTCCAGCGCTTCACCGCTGCCAGTGCGGCATCATCGAGCTGACTGCGACCGCTGCTGGTCTGTACCTGGATTTCGCTGGGCTTGCCGCTGGCCAGCACGTGAACCCGCAACAGCACGGTCCCTTCCCAGTTGCGACGCATGGCCAGGGCGGGATATTCGGGCGCCGGATTGTGCAGGTAGCCGGCATTGGCCGAGGCCGGTATCAGCGGTTGCGGCGCAGGCGGTGCCGGGGGTGCAGGCGGCGTGGGCGGCGTCGGTGCGGCCACGGGTTGCGGCGGCGCAGGCGGTTGCACGACCGGTTTGGCCACCGGCTTGGGTACCGGCTTCTTGACCACGGGCTGAGGCTTTGGCTTGGGCGGTGGTGGTGGTGCTGGCTTGGCCGCCAGTTCATCCTCGACAGGCGGTGGCGGTTCGACAACCGGCGCGACCGGCTCGGGCGGCGGCGGTGGCGTCTCTACCACCGGCGGTGGCGCAGGCTGGGAAAATTCGATCGTCATGGGTGGAATTTCTGGCGGCACTGTCGGCAGTACCGGTGTTGGCGTCTGACTGATCCAGTAGATCACCGCACCATGCAGTACCAGCGCGAACACGCCCAGCAATGCCGCCTCGCGGCGACCGAGGATGCGCTTGGGCGCACGTTGCAGGCGCAGCTCGCCCAAGGGTTCGCGGAACACCCGGCCCAGGTCGAGCAATTCGCCGGGTACCGGATGCCACCGCACCTCCAGGGCGGCCTTGAGGTTGTTCATCAGTTGCTCCTGTTGACGGGTGATCGTGAAGAAGCGAGTCCAATCGGCCTCTTCGGCGGGCGAATGATGTTCAAACTCCGCTAGTTCGAAAAGTAATTGTTTGTTATTCCAAGCTTTCAATCCGGCATAAGGCGCAATGCGGGGTTGGCTTATTTGTAGTTGCTGTTGGCCTATGAACACTTGGCCAACTTGACTGTTGCTCAGGCAACACTGAACAGCCCGAAGCATCGCTATTTTATTCAATCAAATGATCGGGTTGCAGCTTTCGCGTCATGCAGCGGACGGTGGATCAATGGCGATGCGCAGCGCGTGCTCATTGCGCGACACGACATAAGCTAATGCTCATAAGGTATTTAACGATCGTTTTTTATATCCATTAGTATCGCCCTCATTCCGTGTTTTACCGCTCGATTCCTTTCTTTTTCTCCGCACTTTGAAGGCGCCGCCATGCAGCTTTTGACACTTCCCCCATCGCCCGCCCTCGCCACCTCCATCCGCGCCACTGCCCAGGTGTTCGAAGACCCGAAATCCAAGGCGTTGCTGGCCCATCTCGAACAGGTCGCGCCCAGCGAAGCCAGTGTGTTGATCATCGGCGAAACCGGCACCGGCAAGGAGTTGGTCGCGCGCCATATCCACAACCTCAGCGCAAGACGCAACAAGCCGTTCGTGGCCGTCAACTGCGGCGCGTTTTCCGAGTCGTTAGTGGAAGCCGAACTGTTCGGCCACGAAAAAGGCGCATTTACCGGTGCCCTGGCGGCCAAGGCCGGATGGTTCGAGGAGGCCAACGGCGGGACCTTGTTTCTCGATGAGATCGGCGACCTGCCGATGCCCATTCAGGTGAAGCTGCTGCGCGTGCTGCAGGAGCGTGAAGTGGTACGCCTGGGTTCGCGCAAGAGCATTCCGATCAATGTGCGGGTACTGGCGGCAACCAATGTCTTGCTGGAGAAGGCGATCAATGCCGGCCACTTCCGCGAAGACCTCTATTACCGCCTGGATGTGGTCAGTCTGGAACTGGTGCCGCTGCGCGAACGGCCTGGCGATATCATTCCGCTGACCCGGCATTTCCTCGAGGTGTATTGCAAACGCCTGGGTTACGAACGCGCCACATTGTCGGCCGACGCCGAGCACAAGCTGCTCCACTACAGCTGGCCGGGCAATATTCGCGAACTGGAAAACGTCATTCATCACACCTTGCTGATCTGCCGCAACGGCGTGATCGAGCGCGATGACCTGCGCCTGTCGAACATGCGCATCGAGCGCGCCGATGACAGTCCGGCGGTGGACGATTCGGTGGAGGCGTCACTGGATCGGCTGTTCCAGCGGCTGTTCGACGAGCAGGTCGGCGACCTGCACGAGAAGGTCGAGGATGCCCTGCTGCGTTCGGCCTATCGGTTCAGCCATTGCAACCAGGTGCACACCGCCAACCTGCTCGGCCTGAGCCGCAACGTCACCCGTACACGGCTGATCAAGATGGGCGAGCTGGCGGTGAACAAAAGGCGCTCGGTGGCGGATCAACCGGAGGTACGGCCGCTGAGGTTGTCGATCTGAGGGTTTTGTAGGGACCGTGATAAGTGGATGACTGGGCAGAAGCGAACCTGTGGGAGCGGGTCTCTGCCCGCGAAGAAATCGCTGCGGTGTTTCAGGAATACCGCGGTGGATTCTTCGCGGGCAGAGAC
>NZ_JASCPM010000093.1:0-3718 GCF_029960215.1 Pseudomonas sp. PS01301
CGGCGGCGCCAATGCGGTGTGCCCGGACGCGGATTGCGGTGGGGCCAGGGGGGTGCGCCCGGACGCGGATTGCGGTGGTGCCAATGCGGTGTGCCTAAACGCGGATTGCGGTGGTGCCAACGGGGTGTGCCCGGACGCGGATTGCGGTGGTGCCAATGGGTGTGCCCGGACGTGGATTGCCATCGTTCCAATGGGGTGTGCTTGGATGCGGATTGCCACTGTGCCACTGCGATGTTCCCACAGGCGCAATGCGGTCCCTGTAGCAGCGGCGCGAGCCGCGTCCGGGAGCACCGCGGTTGTATGGGCGCTACGCCTGACCCACAATGCATTGTCAACCGAGGAGTGACGATGAACGCGTTCGAAGACATGCGGCTTTTCGTTAAGGTGCTGGACTCGCGCAGCTTCACGGCCGCCGCCGAGCAATTGGGGGTTTCCAAGCAATACATCAGTCGCCGCTTGATGCAACTGGAAAACCGCCTGGGCGCACGCCTGCTCAATCGCTCCACGCGCCGCCTGGACGTCACCGC
This sequence comes from Pseudomonas sp. PS01301, assembly GCF_029960215.1. Taxonomy (NCBI): domain Bacteria; kingdom Pseudomonadati; phylum Pseudomonadota; class Gammaproteobacteria; order Pseudomonadales; family Pseudomonadaceae; genus Pseudomonas; species Pseudomonas sp. PS01301. The sequence continues at coordinate 528 of NZ_JASCPM010000093.1, forward strand.
CCTGGGCCAGAGCTATTACGACTCTGCCGTGCGTCTGCTGGCTGAAGTGGAACAGGTCGAACAGGGCATCGCTGGCCAAGCCGCCGAACCCCGCGGCACGTTGCGCGTCAGTGCACCGCTGTCGTTCGCCATTGCGCAATTGAGCACGCTCATGCCTCGATTCCTGCAGCGCTACCCTCAGGTCCAGGTCGAAATCGACCTCAGCGATCGCCCCGTCGACCTGCTCGGCGAAGGCTACGATCTGGTCCTGCGCATCGGCACGCTGGAAGACTCGTCGCTGATCGCCCGGCGCATCGCGTCCATCGCCCGCGTGTACTGCGCAAGCCCGGACTATCTGGCCGCGCGTGGCATACCTACCACGCCCCAGGAACTGACCACCCACGATTGTCTGCCCTACGGCCACGCACGACAGGTGCAATGGCGCTTCGAAATGGGCGGCAAGCCACTGGTGATCGGTGTGAGCGGGCGCATGCGCGCCAACAACGGCGAATTACTGTGCGAGGCAGCGGTGGCCGGCATGGGAATCGCCTACCTGCCCCGATTCATCGTTCAACACGCACTGGCATCAGGGCAACTGCAAACCGTACTGGATGAGTTCGTCACAGAGCCTTTGGCGCTCTCGGCCGTGTATCCGCAGCATCGGCAAACGTCACGACCGGTGCAGGTCCTGGTCGACTTCCTGCGCGAACATCTGAGCAATCTCTGAGCATGGCCCGCCGAGTGCGAGCAGCACTCAAACGTGGCTCAGCGCAATTCCGAACGAAACGACGATCATGCAGCACAGGGTCAGGTTGATATTCATCGGTACAAATCCTAGGGGAAATAATGGGACCTATAGTGCTGATCCCGCCCCCTCAGGAAAAATTCCGTTTTTCGATAGCGATCATCGACTTCCGTGATGCAAGTAACGATTCAGCTTCTGCGCCGCGGCCGGGACACCACCGACTCGATGTTCTTGCGCCCGATCAATCGAGTCGGCGCTGCGGGCTCTTCGGCCAGCCACTTGTACATCACCAGGCAATCGACCAGCCCCAGGTGAGCATGCCGATAGGCGCGCGGCACGCGCCCCACGGTGTCGAAACCCAGCTTGTGCCACAAGGCCACCGCCACTTCGTTACTGGCCACCACCGAATTGAACTGCATGGCCAGAAAACCGCTGTCGCGCGCCACCTGCTGCGAGTGCTCGCACATCAGCCGCGCCACGCCTCGACCGCGCGCCGCTTCGCTGACCATGTAGCCGCAGTTGCACACGTGGTTGCCGGGACCCGCCGCGTTGGCCTTGAGGTAGTAACTGCCGAGCAACTGACCCTGTTCATCTTCGGCAACGAAAGTGTGCAGGGGCACCTTCAACCAGGTGTGTTCGGCGGCTTCGCGGTCCATGGCCGGATCGTAGGCGTACGTCTGCTGGCCCTGAACCACCGCGTCGAAGGTGGGCCAGAAACGGTCGAAATCGGAAGAGGTCATGGGGCGAATGGTGATCATGGGGCGCTCGCTGCGGATCGGGATCGGCTGCCGAAGACGGTCGCCTTGCACGCACGCCCGGCAACCGCCCCGAGTGACCGGGACGGTGCCTATCCTACCATCCGCCGCAGGCTTTGCAGCCGCAGCACTGGCGCTGATGGCTATCGCTGTGCCAGCGTATCGGGCTGCCAGCCACCGCCCAGTGCTTTGTAGATCGCAACGATGCCGCGATACAACTCGGTTTCGCCCTGGGCCTGGGCGTCTTCGGCGCTCAAGCGTTCACGCTCGGCGTCGAGCAGCACCAGGTAATCCGCCGTGCCCTCGCGGTACTGGATCGAGGCCAGCGCTGCCGCCGCGCGACTCGACTCGCTCTGGCGCATCAAGGCCTGCACGCGCTGCTGGCGTTTGCCGTAGTCACTGAAGGCATTTTCCGACTCTTCCAGCGCCAGCAACACATCCTGTTCATAGCTGGCCAGCGCGCCTTCGGCATCGGCGTTGGCTGCACGGATCTGCGCCCGCACGCTGCCCAGGTCGAACGCGGCCCAAGTGATGCTTGGCCCCAGTCCCCAGGCATTGGCGGCGGACGAGCCGATCTGCGAACCGCGGGCCGCCGTAAAGCCCAGGAAACCGCTGAGGCTGACCCGTGGAAACAGATCGGCCGTGGCCACGCCGATCTGCGCGGTGGAGGCGGCCAGTCGCCGTTCGGCACTGCGGATGTCCGGCCGGCGTCGTAGCAGCTGAGTCGGATCACCGATCGGCAAAGCCTTGGCAATGGCCGGCAACTGCGCCGGGCTCAGGTCCACACTCAATTGGTCCGGCCGCTGGCCGAGCAGGGTAGCGATGCGGTTGCGCGCACGCACCTGTTCGGCCTGCAACTGCGGCACGGTCGCTTCGACTGCCGCGAGCCGCGCGTCGGCCCGCACCACGTCCAGTTGATTGCCCACACCGGCTTCTTGCAGGCTGCGGGTGATACCCCGCGAATCCTGCTGGTTCTTCAGGTTGGCCAGGGCGATCTTCTCGCGCAGTTGCGCGCCGCGCAGTTGCCCGTAGGCATCCACCAGGTCGGCGATCAGGGTGACCTGCAACTGCTGCAGGTCGGCCGCCGCTTCGCCTTGCTGCGCGTCACTGACCTCCAACTGACGCTGGATGCGCCCGAACAGGTCGATTTCCCAGGCCATGTCCAGGCCCAGGTCGTAGCGCTCGGTATTGACCCGGTCGCTGGTCTGGCCGGGAATCTGGCTCTTGCCGATCTCGCTGCTGGCGCGGCTGGTCACCACCGGGAAACGATCGTTTGCCACGTCGTCGCGGATGGCCCGAGCCGCCTTGAGGCGGGCGAAGGCCACCCGCAGCTCACGGTTGCCCTGCAGCGATTCGTTGACCAGGCGATTGAGGGTCGGGTCGTCGAACTGCTGCCACCACACCGCATCGAACGCCTCGGCGCGGTAGTAGCGAGTGTCCTGTGCCGCCGCCACGCTCGCCTGCAGATCCTGCGGCGCGCGATAGTCCGGGCCCACCGCGCAAGCGGCCAGGGCCAGCACCAGCAAGCTGGGCAGTAGGGGTTTCAAATGACTCATGGTTGTACCTCAAGCGTGAGCGCACGATCCGCCTTGCGGGCCTCGCGACGCTCGACATGGCGACGGATCAGCACGAAGAACACCGGTGTCAGCAGCAAGCCGAAGAAGGTCACCCCCAACATGCCGGAGAACACCGCCACGCCCATGGCATGACGC
>NZ_JASCPM010000094.1:0-3435 GCF_029960215.1 Pseudomonas sp. PS01301
GTATGCCTGAAAGCACGCAATGAACCCGGACGCGGCTCGCGCCGCTGCTACAGAGACCGCGCACCCTGTAGCAGCGGCGCAAGCCGCGTCAGCGGTGAACGCGGTATGCCTAGAAGAACGCGATGAACCCGGACGCGGCTCGCGCCGCTGCTACAGAGACCGCGCACCCTGTAGCAGCGGCGCAAGCCGAGTCGGCGGTCGGTGCGGTTCGGCTGGGGGAACCCAGCGAACCTGAGGAAATCAACGCTCCAGCAAAATCCGCAGCATGCGGCGCAACGGCTCGGCGGCGCCCCACAGCAATTGGTCGCCGACGGTGAACGCGCCCAGGTACTGCGAGCCCATGTTCAGCTTGCGCAAGCGCCCGACCGGAATGTTGAGCGTGCCGGTGACCTGGGTCGGGGTCAGTTCCTGCATGCTCGCTTCACGGCTGTTGGGTACCAGTTTGACCCATGGGTTGTGCTGGCTGATCAGGCCTTCGATGTCTGCCATCGGCACGTCCTTGTTCAGCTTGATGGTCAGCGCCTGACTGTGGCAGCGCATGGCGCCGATGCGCACGCAGATGCCGTCCACCGGGATCGGGCTCTTGAAGCGACCCAGGATCTTGTTGGTCTCGGCCTGAGCCTTCCACTCTTCACGGCTCTGCCCGTTCGGCAGCTCCTTGTCGATGTACGGAATCAGACTGCCGGCCAGCGGCACACCGAAGTTCTCGGTCGGATAACCCTCGCCACGCATGGCCTCGGCCACCTTGCGATCGATGTCCAGAATGGCACTGGCCGGGTTGGCCAGGTCATCGGCTACCGAGGCGTGGGTGCTGCCCATCTGCTTGATCAGCTCGCGCATGTTCTGCGCACCGGCACCGGACGCCGCCTGGTAGGTCATGGCGCTCATCCACTCCACCAGACCGGCCTCGAACAGACCGCCCAGGCCCATCAGCATCAGGCTCACGGTGCAGTTGCCACCGATGTAGTTCTTGGTGCCGGCATCGAGCTGCTGGTCGATCACGCGGCGGTTGACCGGGTCGAGCACGATCACTGCGTCATCGTGCATGCGCAGGCTGGAGGCGGCGTCGATCCAGTAGCCCTGCCAGCCAGCCTCGCGCAGCTTGGGGAATACCTCGCTGGTGTAGTCGCCACCCTGGCAGGTCAGGATCACGTCGAGTGTCTTCAGCTCTTCAATGCTGTAGGCATCCTTGAGCGGGGCAATGTCCTTGCCCACCGCAGGCCCTTGGCCGCCCACATTGGAGGTGGTGAAAAACACCGGCTCGATAAGATCGAAATCCTGCTCTTCCAGCATCCGCTGCATGAGCACGGAACCGACCATGCCGCGCCAACCGATCAGACCTACACGTTTCATCGCAACTACACCTTCTTGAAAAGTGGGCCGCTGCTTTCGATTGAAAGTCGCAGCGGGCCCAAGAGATTACAGATTCCGCAGCGCGGCGACTACTGCATCGCCCATTTCCTGCGTACCGATCCGCGCGTTGCCTTCGGACCAGATATCGCCGGTGCGCAAGCCCTGGTCCAGGACCAGGCTGACCGCCTGCTCGATGGCATCGGCGGCCGCGTGCTGATTGAAGCTGTAGCGCAGCATCATCGACACCGAGAGGATGGTCGCCAGCGGGTTGGCGATGCCCTGCCCGGCGATGTCCGGTGCCGACCCGTGGCACGGCTCGTACATGCCCTTGTTGTGGGCGTCCAGGGAGGCCGAGGGCAACATGCCGATGGAGCCGGTGAGCATCGACGCTTCATCGGAAAGAATGTCGCCGAACATGTTGTCGGTGACCATCACGTCGAATTGTTTCGGCGCGCGCACCAGCTGCATGGCGGCGTTGTCGACGTACATGTGGCTCAGCTCGACGTCGGGATAATCCTTGCCGATCTCTTCGGCCACTTCGCGCCACAGCTGGCTGGATGCCAATACGTTGGCCTTGTCCACCGAGCAGAGCTTCTTGCCGCGCACCTGGGCCATGTCGAAGCCCACGCGCACGATGCGGCGGATCTCGCTCTCGCTGTAGGGCAGCGTGTCATACGCCTGGCGCTCGCCGCCTTCCAGTTCACGGGTGCCACGGGGGGCACCGAAGTAGATGCCGCCGGTCAGCTCACGGACGATGAGGATGTCCAGCCCGGCCACGATTTCCGGCTTCAGGCTGGAAGCGTCCGCCAGTTGCGGGTAGAGGATGGCCGGACGCAGGTTGGCGAACAGGCCCAACTGAGAACGGATTTTCAGCAGGCCGCGCTCCGGGCGGATGTCGCGCTCGATCTTGTCCCATTTCGGACCGCCCACGGCGCCCAGCAGCACCGCATCGGCGGCACGGGCGCGTTCCAGGGTTTCATCGGCCAGCGGCACGCCGTGCTTGTCGATGGCTGCGCCACCGATCACGTCATGGGCCAGTTCGAAGCCCAGCTGGAACTTGTCGTTGGCCAGCTCCAGCACCTTGACCGCTTCTGCCATGATTTCCGGGCCGATGCCGTCGCCTGGGAGAATCAGAATCTGCTTGCTCATGCTTTCCTCGTTAATTCCGGTAATACGGCGCGCCCTCGGGCAGGCCGTGAATGAATGCTCAACGCTGGGCCCACAACACCAGCACGTCGGTGCTGAACGAGCCATTGTCGTCGATCTGGTAATACTCGCGCACCTCGGCGCCCACGGCTCGCTGCAAGGTGCGGATCGCCGCACGCATCACCTCGGGGGTGCGCATGCGCTCGACCCAGGACACGTATTCAAGGCGCAGGCGCTGGCGTGTATGCCCGCGCACCTGCAGCCCGGCCGCATTGATCTGGCTCAGCCATTCGCCGGCACTGTAGTCGCGCACATGACTGGTGTCGCGCAGCACTTCCACGCTCTGCAGATAGGTATCGAGCAGCGGGTTGCCCGGCGACATCACGTCGATGAAGCACGCCACGCCACCGGGCTTGAGCACCCGGCGCACTTCGCGCAGGGCCAGGCCCAGGTCGCTCCAGTGGTGAGCCGAGTAGCGGCTGAACACGTAGTCGAATTCGCCATCGGCGAACGGCAGCTGTTCGGCCGGGCCGAGCTGGGTGCTGACGTTGGCCAGCCCTCGCTCGTGAGCGGCGCTGGCGACTACATCGAGCATCTGCTGCGACAGATCATAGGCCACCACCTGCTTGACCAGTGGCGCGCAGTGAAAGCTGACGTGGCCGGCGCCGCAACCCAGATCCAGCAGCCGAGCCTGGGACTGGCCGGCCAGTTCCGCCTGAAGCAGCGCAAATTCAGCACCTTGGGCGTGAACGGCGCTGCTCAGGTAGGCCGAGGCCTGTTCGCCGAACTGTTTCTGCACGACTTGGCTGTGCTGGGTCATGGAGTGGGCTTCCTTGTGCCTGGGTTTGTGGTGGCCTTGCCGGCCTCTTCGCGGGCAGAGGGCCCGCCGCCCGCCCCGCTCCCACATCGGCGGCGAGCCTCTTGTGGGAGCGGGGC
>NZ_JASCPM010000095.1:0-3376 GCF_029960215.1 Pseudomonas sp. PS01301
ACCCTGCCCCAGTTATCCCCGGCCGCCCCGCGCCCGCGGTGGGGGGCGCGGGACGCTGGCTGCTTGAAGGCGACTGTGATGAAATGCCTGCCCGCCACAAAGCCTGACCTGATCGTGAAGCCCCGCCTGATTCGCCAGCTGTTCCTGCCGCCCCTGATCCTGCTGTTGACGCTGGGCCTGGGCTACGTGGGCTTTCTGGTCAGCGAGCACAACAGCATTCGCGCCCTCTCCGAGAACGGCGAGCGCCAGCTCGAACTGCACGCGCGTGCGGTCGAAAGCGAAATCACCAAGTATACCTACCTGCCCAGCCTGCTGGAGCTAGAAGACAGCGTCTCAACTCTGCTCAACGACCCCGACGGCGAGCATCGCCAAGCGGTCAACGACTACCTGGAAGGCCTGAACCGGCGCAGCCGCAGCCGCGCCATCTATGTGCTCGACACCACCGGCCGCGTGCAGGCCACCAGCAACTGGCGCGATGCCGACAGTTTTCTCGGCGAAGACCTGTCCTTCCGCGGTTACTTCCAGGCGGCCATTCGCGGCCAGCCCGGTCGCTTCTACGGCATCGGCAGCACCACCGGCGAACCTGGCTACTTCCTTGCCCATGGGCTTGAGGAGCACGGCAAGCTGATCGGCGTGGCGGTCATCAAGGTGCGCCTGGAGGCGCTGGAGGAACGCTGGCAGAAAGCTCGCCTGGAAGCCTTCGTCAGCGACGAGAACGGCATCATCATCCTCTCCAGCGATCCGGCACGGCGGCTGAAGTCGATACGCCCGCTGACCCCGGAAATCAAGGAGCGCCTGGCGCGCAGCCTGCAGTATTACTGGTGGCCGCTCAACGAGCTCGAACCCCTCGCCCGCCAGAGCCTGGCCGATGGCGTGGAGCTGCTGACCTTCGCCACCCACACCGACAAGCCGGGCAAGGACATCAACGTCACCTACCTGTCGCAGTCACGGCGCCTGGCTGATACACCCTGGCGTTTCACGTTGCTCACCTCCCTGCAGGACCTGCGTCACGAAGCCATCGTCCAGGGCGTGCTGGTGGCCGTGGCGTTTGCCTTGCTGGCCTTCCTGCTGATCGCCTGGAACGAGCGACGCAAGGTGCTGGCCACCCGCCTGGCCGCTCGTGAGGCATTGGAACAGGCCAACAGTCACCTGGAGCGCCGCATCGCCGAGCGAACCCAGGACCTGCGCGCCAGCAACGAACGGCTCAAGGGCCAGATCCGTGAACGCCGTCAGGCCGAGGAAACCCTGCGCAAGGCCCAGGATGAACTGGTCCAGGCAGGCAAGCTGGCGGCTATCGGGCAGATGTCGACCAGCATCGCCCACGAGCTCAACCAGCCGCTGGCAGCGCTGCGCACGCTGTCGGGCAATACCGTACGCTTTCTGGAGCGCGGTGCGCTGGACACGGCCAGCACCAACCTGAGCACCATGAACGAACTGATCGATCGCATGGGCCGCATCACCGCCAGCCTGCGCTCCTTCGCTCGGCGTGGCGACGACAAGGGTCAGGCCAGCCTGGGCAAGGCCCTGGACGGTGCGCTGCAGGTGCTGGCCAGCCGCATCGAGGCCAGCCACCTGAGCGTGCAACGCACGTGCGCCGAGCTGCAATTGGCCATCGACCAGACCCGTCTCGAGCAGATTCTGGTCAACCTGATCGGCAACGCGCTGGATGCCACCGCTGGCGCATCGGAACCGACGCTGTGGCTGGACGGCCGCATGGAGGGTGAGCGCTACGCCCTGCGCGTGCGCGACAACGGCCACGGCATCGATGTCGAGACCCGCAAGCACCTGTTCGAACCGTTCTTCACCACCAAGCCCGGCGATCACGGCCTGGGCCTTGGCCTGACCCTGTCGGCCAGCCTGGCGGCCGCCGCCGGTGGCAACCTGGCCGTCGAGCACCCGGCCGACGGTGGCACCACTTTCATTCTCAGCCTGCCGCTTGCGGCAGCGTCGCCCAGCGAGTCGCCATGAACGCCTTGACCGTCCTGATCGTCGAAGACGACCCCCATGTACTGCTCGGCTGCCAGCAGGCCCTGGCCCTGGAAGACATTCCCAGCCAGGGCGTGGCCAGTGCCGAGGCCGCGCTGGCGTGCATCGGCGACGACTTCGCCGGCATCGTCGTCAGCGATATCCGCCTGCCCGGCATGGACGGCCTGGAACTGCTGAGCCAACTCAAGGCGCGTGACCCCAGCCTGCCGGTGGTGCTGATCACCGGCCATGGCGACATTTCCATGGCGGTAGGTGCCATGCGCAGCGGCGCCTACGACTTCATGGAAAAGCCCTTCTCGCCCGAACGCCTGGTGGACGTGGTCCGCCGCGCGCTGGAGCAGCGCGGCCTGGCCCGCGAGGTCAGCTCGTTGCGTCGGCAACTGGCCGAGCGCAGCTCCCTGGAAGGTCGCATCATCGGCCGCTCGCCGGCCATGCAGAACCTGCGCGAGCTGATCGCCAATGTCGCGGACACTTCGGCCAACGTGCTGATCGAAGGCGAAACCGGCACTGGCAAGGAGCTGGTCGCCCGCTGCCTGCACGACTTCAGCCGCCGTCAGCCACAGCCGTTCGTGGCGCTCAACTGCGGCGGGCTGCCGGAACAGTTGTTCGAAAGCGAGATTTTCGGTCACGAGGCCAATGCTTTCACCGGTGCCGGCAAGCGCCGCATCGGCAAGATCGAACACGCCGACCAGGGCACGCTGTTCCTCGACGAAGTGGAAAGCATGCCCATCCCCTTGCAGATCAAGCTGCTGCGGGTGCTGCAGGAGCGCACCCTGGAACGCCTGGGTTCGAACCAGAGCATTGCCGTGGATTGCCGCCTGATCGCTGCCACCAAGTCGGATCTGGACGCGTTGAGCCGGCAGAACCAGTTCCGAAGCGATCTGTATTACCGCCTCAACGTGGTCACGCTGGAGCTGCCGCCACTGCGCGAGCGTCGTGAGGACATTCTCGAGCTGTTCCAGCATTTTCTGCAGCTGGCCGCCTTGCGCTTCGACCGCGAGCCGCCGGAACTCGATGCGCAGACGGTGTCGCGCCTGATGAGCCACGACTGGCCCGGCAACGTCCGCGAACTGCGCAACGTGGCCGAGCGCTATGCGTTGGGCCTACCGGCCTTCAAGAAGAGCGATGCGGCCAGCGTGGTCAGCCTGGGCTTTTCCGAAGCGGTGGAGGCGTTCGAGCGTAACTTGCTGACCGAGGCTCTGCAGCGAACCGCGGGCAACCTCAGCCAGGCCAGCTTGGAGCTGGGCATGGCCAAGACCACCCTGTTCGACAAGGTCAAGAAGTACGGATTGAACTGATGTATGGGGTTGGCTTGCGGGCCTCTTCGCGGGCAGAGACCCGCTCCCACAGAGACCTAGTGAGCCTTTACTTGTGGGAGCGGGTCTCTGCC
>NZ_JASCPM010000096.1:0-3324 GCF_029960215.1 Pseudomonas sp. PS01301
GAGGCGGCTGGGGTGACGGGTGGTCATTCGGCGGCGCGCCCTTCGCGGGCAGAGACCCGCTCCCACAGATGATCACCGCCTCTGTGGGAGCGGGTCTCTGCCCGCGAAGAGGCCGGCTTTGGCACCCCGCTCCCACATTGAGCTGGGGTGGGTCAGCCTTGGCGCGATATCGGTTTGGGCTGGTAGGCGCAGTAGCCGGGGCGAGGTCCGATCTTGGGGTGGTTGCGGCAGGTGTCCGGGCGCTTTTCGTAGATCGTGCACAGGCGGCTTTTCTTGTCCAGGTACAGACAATCGTTGTTGCTCATGCGCGTCAGGGTGAAAATGCCCGACTTCTGATTGAACCGCTCGACGATGCCTTCCTTCTGCAACCGCTTGGCGACGTTCTTGGGTGGATCGCCTTTCTCGAACTCGTCCACCACACCGATACGGATCAGGTCCTTGATCTTCACTTCCACCGGCAGCGTGCAGCAGGTCGAGATACAGGCGCCGCACATCGGCGCAGAATATTTCTGCCAGGTGTCCAGGCGGTCCACTTCGGCGGCGGCAATCAAAGAGCTTTTCATCGTCAGGTCATCAGGCAAGATGGATCAGGGCGCGCGATCATACCGGCATTGGTGAAAAAGTGAACAACCTTCTGCCCGAAACCCCGCGAATGGTGCAAAGTTACGAACCTGAGCATTGAGTGTGTGTCGAAGCGTCTAGGCTCAGGTATTCCATCCAGTATCGTCAATTTCCCCGAGGACGCATTGCATGTCTCAGGAACCGCTTGTCCGTGACGCCGAGGTGGCCGATTTTCGCGCTGCTGTACTCGCCAAACTCACCTACGCGGTGGGCAAGGACCCCGATCACGCATTCGACCATGACTGGTTCGAGGCCATCGCCCTCGCAGCGCGCGACCACATGGTCGAGCACTGGATGGATCACACCCGGCAGATCTACCGCAAAGGTCAGAAACGGGTCTATTACCTCTCCCTGGAATTTCTCATTGGTCGGCTGCTCTACGACAGCCTGAGCAACCTCGGCCTGCTGGACATCGCACGTGAAGCGTTGACCGACCTGGGCGTGGATCTGGAGCGCATTCGCCTGCTCGAACCCGATGCGGCGCTGGGCAACGGCGGCCTTGGACGCCTGGCGGCCTGCTTCATGGAAAGCATGTCGACCCTGGGTGTCGCCGCCCACGGCTATGGCATCCGCTACGAACACGGTCTGTTCCGTCAGGCCATCGTCGATGGCTGGCAGCAGGAACAGACCGAAAACTGGCTCAATTTCGGCAACCCCTGGGAGTTCGAGCGTCCCGAGGTGATCTACCCGATCAGCTTCGGCGGCCATGTGGAAACCGTCACCGACAGCGAAGGCCAGCAGAAGCAGGTCTGGTGGCCCAGCGAAACCGTACGCGCGATCGCCTACGACACCCCGGTGGTCGGTTGGCGCGGCTCCAGCGTCAATACCCTGCGCCTGTGGCGCGCGCGGGCGATGGAAGACCTGCACCTGGAGCGCTTCAATGCGGGCGACCACCTCGGCGCCGTGGCCGAAGTGGCCCGTGCCGAGAGCATCTCGCGGGTGCTGTACCCGGCCGATAGCACCGAAGCCGGTCAGGAGTTGCGTCTGCGCCAGGAGTACTTCTTCGTTGCAGCCTCCCTCCACGACTTGTTGCGTCGTCACCTGAACGGCAACGACAGCCTCCTCAACCTGGCCGACAAGGCCGCGATCCAGCTCAACGATACCCACCCCTCCATCGCCGTGGCGGAATTGATGCGTCAGTTGGTGGACGAACATGGTCTGGCGTGGGAAACCGCGTGGGAAATCACCGTCAACACCCTGGCCTACACCAACCACACGCTGTTGCCCGAGGCGCTGGAAACCTGGCCGGTGGGCCTGATGGAGCGCGTACTGCCGCGCCACATGCAGATCATCTACCTGATCAACGCCTATCACATCGACTCGCTGCGCGCCAAAGGTCAGCACGATGTCGACGTGCTGCGCGCGGTCTCGCTGATCGAAGAAGACAACGGTCGCCGTGTGCGCATGGGCAACCTGGCGTTTCTCGGTTCGCACAGCGTCAACGGGGTGTCCGGCCTGCATACCCAACTGATGCGCAGCACGGTGTTCTCCGAGTTGCACAAGCTTTATCCCGATCGGATCAACAACAAGACCAATGGCATCACCTTCCGCCGCTGGCTGTATCAGTCCAACAGCGAGCTGACCGCGATGCTGGTCGACAAGCTTGGCCCGGAACTGCTCGACAATCCGGAAGGGCTGCTCAAGAACCTCGAGCCGTATGCCGAGCAACCCGAGTTCCGCAAGGCCTTCGCGGCTCAGCGACTGAACAGCAAGAAAGCGCTGGCTCGCATCATTCATGAGCGCGTCGGCGTGACGGTCAATCCCGAGGCGATGTTCGACGTTCAGGTCAAGCGAATCCACGAGTACAAGCGTCAGTTGCTCAACCTGATGCACACCGTGGCGCTCTATCAGGCGATTCGCGCCGAGCCTGAAACGGCCTGGGTGCCGCGGGTGAAGATCTTCGCCGGCAAGGCGGCGGCCAGTTATCACCAGGCCAAGCTGATCATCAAGCTGGCGAATGATATCGCTCGGGTGGTGAACAACGATCCGACCGTGCGCGGTCTGCTCAAGGTGGTGTTCCTGCCCAACTACAACGTCAGCCTGGCCGAAAGCATCATTCCGGCGGCCGACCTGTCCGAGCAGATCTCCACGGCCGGCTACGAAGCGTCGGGCACCAGCAACATGAAGTTCGGCCTCAATGGCGCGTTGACCATCGGTACGCTGGACGGCGCCAACGTGGAAATGTGCGACTTCCTGGGCAAGGAGAACATGTTCATCTTCGGCATGACTGCTGCCCAGGTCGAAGAGCGCAAACATGCCGGGGGCTTCAGCGCCCATGGTGATGTCGCTGCTTCTCATCGTTTGAACGACGTTCTGCAGGCCATTCGTGGCGGTGTGTTCTCGTCCGACGATCCATCGCGCTACGCCGGTCTGGTCGACTCGTTGACCAGCTATGACCGCTTCCTGCTGTGTGCCGATTTCGATGCGTACTGGGATGCGCAGCGCAAGGTCGAGGAGACCTGGCACGACGCCGACAAGTGGTGGCGCATGGCCGTGCTCAACACGGCGCGCATGGGGTGGTTCTCGTCTGACCGGACCATTCGCGAGTATGCGCAGGATATCTGGCAGGCGCTGGAGTAAGGCCGGGAACCGCAGTGTGTCCTTCGCGGGCAGAGCCCGCTCCCACACCTGCCACCTGTGGGAGCGGGCTCTGCCCGCGAAGGGCGTGCGGCGGCGCACTTGATACATCCTGCTCCCACACCT
>NZ_JASCPM010000097.1:0-3288 GCF_029960215.1 Pseudomonas sp. PS01301
CCATGTGCTACGCCAACCAGATCGCGCGCTCCTTCCGTGAAGAGCAGGTCTCGTCCGGCCGCAGCCTGCCGCTGATCGCTCCGCAAACCGGCGTGCGCGCCTTGGTCAACGTCGGCCCCAGCTACCCGAATCTGTTCAAGGAAAACTGGGACCAGTTCTGCAAGGTCGGCGCCATCGAAGCCATGGACGGACCAGTGGCCTACCTGGGTTCGCTGCGCCGCTTCGCCGCCGAAAAGATCGAAGGCGCCTCCACCTCGCCACTGCGCATCCCGCTGACAGTGCGCCGCCCCGACCTGGACCAGATGCTGATCGACGAGCAAAGCACCTACCAGAGCCGGCCCATGCTGGACCTGGTCAATGACGTGCTGACCCAGGGCATCAACAAGTACCAGGAGGAAAAAGACGATGTGCGGCCGGTGCATCAACTGCTGGCCGAGAAGAAACACCCGTTCGTGTTTCCGTATCACTTCGCGCATCAGCAGGTGAGTCTGGCGTTGGGTGGGGAGAAGCCTGCGCTGGGTGAGATCAATTACACCTTGGCAGCCACGCCTAGCGCCATGACTAAAAATGCCTTGCCGCTGATGTCAGGTTTGAGCCCGGTGCAGCAACGTCTGCTTGTTCAGCCAAGCCTGTTTCCGGCCCTGGGCCGGACACTGAGTGATAACTCGTGGTATTCCCCTATCCAGTCCAACACCTATCTGTGGACTACGGGCACTACACATTTCGAGGTGCCGGTTCAGCCTGCAGTCTCGAATGTCACTCATCACGAACAATACAGTCTGATCATGATGACCTTGCAGCACAACGGCGTTACGCAGACCGTTAGCCTGAGGGTTCATGGCTTGCGCGAGGGGAGCGGCGGGTCATGGCCGCTACCCACCGCCCATGACGACCTGAATCAGGGCATCTGTTTGCGTATCACGTATGATCCAGCCGATAACGGCGGCCAACCCCTCGAAAGTGAGTTTCATGCGCCTTTGCTGATTGACGTGATGGCCAAAACCGACGGTGTGATCCGTATCGGTCGCCGTCTGAGCGTGAGTATCTATACCGGCAGTATTGCTGGCCAAGGCCGTAACCTGACTGACGAAGAAACCCTTTTCTTCCGCGAGCACTACGGCATCGAGCAACTTGTATTCGACAACTGCTCGTTGAGCCAAGTGAATACATTTTGCCAGACAACAGGTGTAGATGCCGATCAGTTGCAGTCACTGATTGCGCAGAAGCGGGCTTTCCCGCAGCTTTCGCCGAACTGTCCGATAGGTAACAAGACCGGTTCAAGCAGGCCGGAGCGGCGCATGCCCAACCCAATGAGCTACGGCGCAGTCTACGTCAACGGCACGGGCGGCCAAGACAACTACAAATCAGGAGCCAACACAGAGCAATACAACAACGCCTTGAATTTCTGGCAAGGAGCCGACACCTCTCCCTTGTTGCTGGGCAATACCTCTCTTGACCGTTTCGACCGGATGCAGCGCATGATCCGTCTGCAACGCTGGACGAATATCCCGTTTGCCGAACTGGATACGCTGATTGTGTCGGCCATGCGCGCCGAGGGCGATGCCAACCCGGCGTTGCAGCCCAATCAGAACACCCTGCGCACCTTGGGCGCCTATCGCTACTTCAACCGCCACTACGGCATCGGCGCGGAAGAGTTCGCAGCGTTTATACACGACATAACCCCCTTCGCCAGCGGCGACACGCTGCCGTTGTTCGATCGCGTCTTCAACAGCCCAGTGCTGTTCGGCGCGCCGTTGCAACTGGATCAAACTGCCTTCACGCAGGACCCGTCCGACATGGCCTCGCAGAAAACCATCGGCCAATTGTGCGCCGGCCTGGGTCTGCTGCCCGACGTGACTTCTTTCGGCGTGCTGGCAGCCAATACCATTGCTCACGTCGGTCCACTCAACCGCTCGCTGCCAATAGTGTCGGCGCTGTATCGCCAAGCGCGCATTGCTGCCCTGTTCAGCATCAACGTCGCCGACCTGGATGGCTTGCTGCGTCTGATGGGCGGCGTCGAATTCGTGCGCAAATGCACGGCCGGCGTTTTGCTGCCACGGGAAGCCGGCGCAGAAGTCGAAGCGGACGTGCTGGACATCCTGATGCAACTGGATGAGTGCGTGCGGTGGCTCAAGACCCACAAGCTGACCGTATCGTCCTTGCGCGCACTGCTCGACAATGTCGAAAGCCGCACACCCGCCCCTGCCCTGTACGAACGTCTTGAACAACTGGCCAACGAGGCTCGTGATCAACGCGTCACCCCAGAGCAGGTCAATGAGCTGGGTCTGCCTACCTTGCAAGACGGCACGGCCGTCGATTGGTACGTACAGCTGCGTGCGTGGACACTTGTCAGCAGCAGTGGCTTCGTGATCGATCGAGAACTCACGGCCCAAGACACTGACCTGGCACAGCTGCAAGCCCGCCTTCAGCAGATGCTTGACTCGCTTGCCTTGACATCCGAGGCCGTCGAATCGGCCATGGGCTGCCTGGACCAGTGGTTGCTTGAGCGCCTGCGTCGCCAGGAACGCCTGATCGAAGCGCTACTGCAAGAACACACCGGTCTGATGCCTGAGCTAGCCGTGCTGGCAGGGCACTTGGCCAACTTTGCGCCAGGGGCGGTGCTGTATCACGTCACCCAGGGCTGGCCGATCGAGGGCGAGCCTGAGCGCTCATCCCAAGAGTACACGCTCCAGAGGCTGCAGCACGTTGTGGCCGTCAGCAAGGTTGTGACCTGGACAAATCTGGGCCCGCGCGCACTGCGTACCTTCATCGCCTGCCCGGAATGGCTTGGTGCCACGAACCTGCGACCGCTGGAGCTGGACAATCTGCGCCTGCTCAAGGCTTACGAGACCCTTTTCAACACTCTGGGCCAACCCGAAGAGCGCCTGCTGGGCTACCTAGAGCAGGCCAACGCGCTGGTTTCCAAGCGCCCGGGCAAGCGCCAACTGGCGGTGCAGGCGCAAACCTGCAATGCCGCAGTGTCGGCCCTGCTGGGCTGGCGCGAAACCGAAGTGGCGCTGTTGACCGAGCTGCTGCCGCAGAAGACCGCCAAGACCGTCGCTCACATCGACTGGCTGCGCCGGGCGCAGGCCGTGTCGCTCGAGACGGGCCTGAACGCGGCGACCCTGCTGCAAGCCTGCTCGCTGACGGCCGACAGCCCCGAGGCTGACTGGCAGGCGGTAGGCCAGGCGGCGATGGCGGCTGTTCGCTAACGCCTCCGGGGTGACCGCAGCGCCGCCTTCGCGGGCAGAGCCCCGCTCCCACAAGGATTCAAAGTGTTCACAAAAT